>NZ_BADI01001149.1:0-18344 GCF_000333555.1 Herbaspirillum sp. B65
CACTGCCTGGTGTGGGCTGGGGACTCGGGGGCTGGCAAGACCCGCTTGCTCAGGCTGCTCGCGACCCTCGACCAAGTCAGGGGTGAAGCCTGGCTGGACGGCCAGGCGCGCAGTGCCATGCCGGCCCCGCAATGGCGCGCCCAGGTGCTGTACCAGGCCGCCGAGCCGGCCTGGTGGGCGCCCACGGTGATGGCGCATTTCCCGCCATCGCAACAGGCGCGGGCCAGGGTGTTGGCCGAGCGCCTGGCCTTGCCGGTCGCCAGGCTCGATGCCGACCTGGCACAGCTGTCGACTGGAGAACGCCAGCGCGCCGCCCTGATCAGATCGCTGCTGCGACAACCGGCAGTGCTCTTGCTGGATGAACCCACCAGCGCCCTGGATGCCGACAATGTCGCGCGGGTCGGAGCGGTCCACGGCGCATTGCTGCACGACAAGAAATTTAGCCGCGGGGGGAACTCAATGCTTGGCCGATCTACGCCATCCACAGCAGGCGGGCCTGGAACGCGCTGTAGTCCAGGATGCAGGCCATCTGGTATGACCGGGCGCATCTTCGGTGGCCTCCGGTATCTCATCGCCGCGGTGACGGCAGCGCTGCTGCTCAACGGCTGCGAGCGCAACGACGAACAAGCCGCCACGCCCGAGACCAGCGCCGCAGCAGTCGGCGCACCGGTGGTTCTGACCGCCCTGGTGTGGGCGCCGGATTGGTCCGAGGAGATGCATCGCGTGGCCGATGCCTTCATGCACGCCCATCCCGAGGTGCGCATCAACCTGCAATTCATGATCGGCGATTCGGTCGAGGAAAACCTCAAGCCGCGCGCAGCCACCGACAGCCTGCCCGATATCGTCTCGGTCAATGCCAGCCCCTATACGGCGGCACTGGCCGACCAGGGGATGCTGGCCGACCTCGGCCATACCCGCGCCTGGGGTGATCTGCTGGCCGTGTTGCAACGCGAGTGGACCTCGCCGGGTGGGCGCCGCTACGGCATTCCCTCGGGCCTGGCCACGACCCTGATCTACTACAACCGCGACATGTTCGAGCGCGCCGGCATCAGCACGCCTCCGGGCGACTTCGAGGCCTTCCTGGCGGCGGGGGCGGCGCTGCGCAAGGCTGGTTTCGTTCCGCTGGCGCTCTCCGGCGCCTTTCCCAACATGTTGGGCAATGGCCCCTTCAGCTACGGTTTTGCCAACGCAGTGGCCAATGTGCCGGACTGGCGCGAGCGCATCGCCAAGGGTAGCTTGCAGCTGGACAATGCCGACGGCATTGCCATCTTCAGCCGCCTGCGCACCCTGATGGACAAGAAAATGGTGCAGGCCGATTGCCTGCGCGCCGGTTACGACGCCACCTTGCGCCAGTTCGCCGAGGGTCGCGCGGCGATGACCTTCCAGGGAACCTGGGCCGCCGGCAAGCTCATGAACACCAGCGGCCTGCGGGTCGGGGTCTTCGTGCCACCCTGGAACGACAAGGGCCGTCCGCTCAAACCGGTGCTGGGCAGCGAGACTGGCTTTGCCGTGGCCCAGCGCAGTGACACGCGGCATCGGCAGGCGGCGGCACAGTTTCTGGATTTCCTGTACGGGCCGGGCATGTCGATCTGGCAGGCCAAACGCCAGAACATCCCGCCCATGCGCGTCATCGCACCGGAGGTCAGTGGTGACCCGGCGCTGTTTGCGCTGGTCCAGCAGATGGCAGGCGAGGCCGCCAGCGGCAATACACCGGGGTTGTATTACTCGCTGCTGCCGGTCAATACCATCGAGGTCTTGCATCCCTTGCTGCAAGCGGTACTGGCCGGCAGTCAATCACCGGCCCACGCGGCGCGCGTACTGCAGGATTCCATCGCCGAACAGGCGCGTCTGTCAGCCAGGTAAGGGAGAGCCGCGAGATGCCCGCACGGTTCGACTTCCTCTGGCTCGGTTTTCTGCGCAAGATCGAGATCCGCTATCGGCTCATCACTTCCTTCATCCTGGTCTCGCTGGTGCCGCTGGTGATCTCGGGCCTGCTGGCCTATCGCGAGACCACCCGCGCCACCCAGGACAAAGTGCGCGCCTACTCGGTACAGGTGGCCAAGCAGATCGCGCAGAACCTGATGCTGCGCATGGAAAGAATCGAGGACACCAGCGAAGAGCTGGCGCTGTCGGATAAATTGCAACGCCTGCTGGGGGACTACTACAGCGGTAGCGAAGCCGCCAGTGCCACCGCTCGCAGCGCCGTGGCGCGGGTATTGCTGGACACCTATGGCTCGCTGCCGGATGTGAACCAGAAGTACCTGCTGGACCGCAAGCGCCAGGTGATCGACCCGCAGATCTTCGCGCCCCTGGCCAGCAGCATCGGTCGCGTGGCCGAGGAAGCCCCGGACCTCAGCGGCCGTGCCTGGTGGACGCTCTATAACGGCGGCCATGGCCAGAAGAGCGTGGCCATGCTGCGCGAGATCCGCTTTACCGGCAACAACCGTCCGGCCGGCATTCTCTTCGTGGGGGTGCGACCGAGCTATTTCTTCAGCATCTTCGAAGGCGTGGACCTGGGCTACGATTCCAGCATCTTCATCGTCGACGCCAGCGATGGCACGGTGGTGGTCCAAAGCCGCGAAAGCAACGCCAGCACGGTCGACCCGGCCTTGCTGGAAGGCATCACCGCCAGCCTCACGCAACACCGCAGCAGCGACTTCATCGCCTATACGCGGGCCGACAAGACGCGCTACTACGCCGCCATCGCCCAACTGCCGCACACCTCCTGGTGGGTGGTCAGCGCCACCCCCAGCGACAAGCTCAACGCCGATACCCGCTCGGTGCGCGACAAGATCATCGCCATCGGCCTGCTCTGCTTTGCCGCTTCGCTGCTGCTCTCAGCACTCATCGCGCGCAGCATCAGCCTGCCCTTGCAGCGCCTGGTGAGCGCCATGCGCGAGGCCGGCAGCGGCGACACCACGGTGCGGGTGGAGCAGGCCGGGGGCGATGAAATTACGGTGCTGTCGCGCAAGTTCAACGAGATGGCCGGCAAGCTGCAGCAGCACAAGGAAGAACTGGAACAACAGGTGGCGCTGCGCACGCATGAACTGGAACGCGCCAACCGCAAGCTGGAGGCGCTCTCGGCCACCGATGGTCTGACCGGGGTCGCCAACCGGCGCCGCTTCGATGAAGCGCTGGCCAATGAGCTGCGACGTTCGGTGCGCTCCGGTCATGCCTTGGCCTTGCTGATGCTGGATGTGGATTACTTCAAGAAATACAACGATCGCTACGGCCACCTGGCGGGCGACGAATGCCTGCGCATCGTGGCGCGCGTGCTGCAGAAGAGTTCGCGCCGCGCAAGCGACCTGGTCGCGCGCTATGGCGGCGAGGAATTCAGCGTCATCATCGCCGAGAGCGATACCGCCCATGCCTTGCAGCAGGCCGAGAATATCTGCCAGGCCATCTTCGAGCTCAAGCTGCCCCATGCCGACTCGCCCTTCGGCTACATCACCGCCAGCATCGGCGTGGCCTCGCTGCTGCCAGACGAGCACACCAGCGCCGAACAGATGCTGCGCATCGCCGACCAGGCGCTGTACCATGCCAAATACCAGGGACGCAACCGGGTGGTGCTGGGCAGCGATGCGACCCAGGATCTGTAACCGTCCCCAATTTCTGTCATCCCGTCACCCAAGCCTGGCTGACAATACGCTGACAGCAACAAGGGCGCATGGCAAATGCAAAGTTAGATCAAGACACTCGTTGCCGCTCTGAACCAATGTCTTGGCGCTGCATCATATCTCCATACCAACCATCATTTCAGAAGAGAGGTATTGCAGATGAGCCCGAGTCGCCAAGAAAAAAAACACTGGACTATCGATGACATCGATCTGGACCGTATCGATCGAGAGCGGGTGCGACAGGATGAAGACCTGTTCTATCTGGTGGCCTGCGCCTCCTTCGTCGAAAGCGGCTCCGACCTCTACACCCAGAACCTGGTGCAGTACTACGCGGGCGATGCCGAAGTCGAGACCTGGCTGCGCGAGCAGTGGGAGCAGGAAGAGCTGCAGCACGGCGCAGCCCTGCGCGCCTATGTCGAGCATGTCTGGCCGGAGTTCGACTGGCAGCGCGCCTATCAGGGCTTCCTCGACGAATACTCGCAGTATTGCAAGGTCGAGCTGCTGGAACCGACGCGCGCCCAGGAGCTGGCCGCCCGTTGCGTGGTCGAGACCGGCACCTCGACGTATTACCGCGCCCTGGCGCGCGCCACCGACGAACCGGTCCTCAAGCACCTGGCCGGCTTGATCGCCACTGACGAAGTCAATCACTACAAGCACTTCTACCAGTACTTCCGACGCTACCGCCAGCAAGAAAAGATCGGTCGCTCACGCGTGTTGAGCACCCTGAGCCGCCGTACCTTGGAATTGAAGAGCGAGGATGCCGATTGCGCCATCCGTCACGTCGCCCTGGTGTACAAGCCCGAGCTGGCCGCCGATCCGGTGCGCCTGAAGGAACTGGCCTCGCGCATGAGCCGCACCGTGCGCGTCAATCTCAAACCCGAAACCACCATCAAGATGATCATGCGCCCGCTGGAGTTGCCAGTGATGCTGCAGAACATGATCGAATTCCCGCTGCGGCAATTCATGCAGCGGGTACTGCTGCGTTGATCCAGGATCGCCCACAGCACCAAGCTGGGTCACGGGTTTTCTCGCGGGTTGAAAGCGATTGTTAACAATCTGAACAATCTTGCGGGCACTTGGTCAATTGCCTGCAAACCCGCCTGGCATGGCGCTTTCGACGGCGCACCAAGATCGCGCGCAGCCGAGCGCCAGGCTGGTGAATATTGCTGCTGCGATACGATGCTGTCGACAATGGCGCTCGGCTTTGGTGCGCAATTCTGATGTAGCAGACAACATTTCCGCCCTCCCCTCCTCCCTCCCGCCCCGCTTTGATGCAGCCCGCGCGCCCATTGTCGGGCATTGGCACGCAATCTGCTAAAGCGACTGGGCAGTGAAAAAAATCTTCCAAAACTTTTCTCGAGGGAGCACCACATGTCACGTCGTACCGTACTGAAAGCCACCGCTCTTGGCGCCTTCGCACTGGCCGCATCCTCCTGGCTGCCGTCGGCCTTCGCTGCCGACACCATCAAGGTCGGTATCCTGCATTCGCTGTCGGGCACCATGGCGATTTCCGAAACGTCCTTGAAGGACGTGGCCCTGATGACCATCGATGAGATCAACGCCGCCGGCGGCGTGATGGGCAAGAAGCTCGAACCGGTGGTGGTCGACCCGGCCTCGAACTGGCCGCTGTTCGCCGAAAAGGCCCGCCAGTTGATCTCGCAGGACAAGGTCTCGGTGGTGTTCGGCTGCTGGACTTCGGTGTCGCGCAAGTCGGTGCTGCCAGTCTTCAAGGAATTGAACAGCCTGCTGTTCTACCCGGTGCAGTACGAAGGTGAAGAACTGGAGAAGAACGTCTTCTATACCGGTGCGGCGCCCAACCAGCAAGCCATTCCCGCCGTGGAATACGTCATGTCCAAGGAAGGCGGCGGCGCCAAGCGCTTCGTGCTCTTGGGTACCGACTACGTCTATCCGCGTACCACCAACAAGATCCTGCGCGCCTTCCTGCATAGCAAGGGCGTGAAGGATTCCGACATCGACGAGGTCTACACCCCGTTCGGCCACTCCGACTACCAGACCATCGTCGCCAACATCAAGAAGTTCTCCGCCGGTGGCAAGACCGCTGTGATCTCGACCATCAATGGCGACTCCAACGTGCCCTTCTACAAGGAACTGGGCAACGCCGGCCTGAAGGCGACCGACGTGCCGGTGGTGGCATTCTCGGTGGGTGAAGAAGAATTGCGCGGTGTCGATACCAAGCCGCTGGTGGGCCACCTGGCGGCCTGGAACTACTTCGAATCGGTGAAGAATCCGGTCAACGCCGCCTTCATCAAGAAGTGGAAGGAATACGCCAAGGCCAAGAACCTGCCCAATGCCGATACCGTCGTGACCAACGATCCGATGGAAGCCACCTACGTCGGCATCCACATGTGGGCGCAAGCCGTGGAAAAGGCCAAGTCCACCGACACCGACAAGGTGATCGCCGCCATGGCTGGCCAGACCTTCAAGGCGCCGTCGGGCTACACGCTGGAAATGGACAAGACCAACCACCACCTGCATAAGCCGGTGATGATCGGCGAAATCAAGGCAGACGGTCAGTTCAACGTGGTCTACAAGACCAAGACCACCATCCGCGCGCAACCGTGGAGCCCGTACATTCCGGGTAACGAAAGCAAGCAGAAGAACTAAGCTTGCCGTTGTTGTAAGGCGTTCTTCGGAGCGCCTTCGATAAGCCGCGCAAGCGGCGTATCGAAGGTGCTCCGTCCGCCCCGATGCATTTCCCTCCACAAGAAAATCGCCCGACGACTCGCCCCGGTCACAGCATCGCCCGGTCCGCGCTTCGAGGCGCACACCGACCATGAAACCAGCCATCCAGTTCCTACGCGGGCTGCTCGCGACCTGGCTCTGCGCCCATGCCCTGGGCGCATTCGCAGCCATCGATCCGGCCCTGCTCAAGCCCCTTGGCGGAGACGACCCCGACGCGCGCATCGACGCCGTCAACCAGATTGCTGCGCTGGCCAATGAAGACGCGCTCAAGATCCTCAATGCCTTGAACAGCGACGCGCTCTATGTCACACCCGCTGGCGAGGTGCTCATCGTCGACGATGCCGGCAAGGCCTTCAACCCGGCCACCGACCAGAGCGGTCCGGCCCCCGATGATGCCGAAGGCATCACCGTCAACAACCGCCTGCGCGGCGCCGTCGAGGGTGCGCTCTCGGGCCTGAAGCTGCTCTCGCCGCAACGCGATGAGCGCCTGGCGGCGGCCAATGATCTGCTCAAGAATGCCGACCCGGCCCAGATCCCGCTGATCGTCAAGGCACTGGCCAAGGAAAACGATCCGCAGATCAAGGACGTGCTGCAACAGGTGCAGGCCACCGCCAACCTGCATTCTCCCGACCCGGCCGCGCGCCGCGCCGCCGTCAAGACGCTGGCCGACACCACCAATGCCTCGTTGAAGCCGGCCCTGGAAAACATGCTGGCCAAGAATCCCGATGGCTCCTATGTCGAACCGGATGAAGGCGTGCGGGTGGAAGCCGTGCGCACCCTGGCTGCGCTGGACCGTCACCTGGCCATCGTCGACTTCGCCGGCAAGCTGTTCTATGGCGTCTCGCTGGGCAGCGTACTGCTGCTGGCCGCCCTGGGCCTGGCCATCACCTTCGGTCTGATGGGCATCATCAACATGGCTCATGGTGAATTGCTGATGATCGGCGCCTATACCACCTATGTCTGCCAGTTGGTGTTCCGCAAGTTCTTCCCCGGCGCCATCGATGCCTACCTGGTGGTGGCCTTGCCCGCGGCCTTCATCGTCGCCGCTGCGGTAGGCATTGCGCTGGAACGCCTGGTGATCCGTTGGCTCTATGGTCGTCCGCTGGAAACCCTGCTCTGCACCTGGGGCATCAGCCTGATGCTGATGCAATGTGTGCGCTCCATCTTCGGCGCCCAGAACGTGGAAGTGGCCAATCCGAGCTGGATGTCGGGCGGCCTCACTGTGCTGGGTTCGCTGGTGCTGTCCTATAACCGCATCGTGATCGTGTTCTTTGCGCTGTTCGTGGTGTTCGCGGTGTGGCTGATCTTGAACAAGACCCGCCTGGGTCTGTTCGTGCGGGCCGTCACGCAGAATCGCCGCATGGCCGATTGCGTGGGCGTGTCCACCGGCAAGATCGACATGATGACCTTCGGTCTCGGTTGCGGCATCGCCGGTCTGGGTGGCGTAGCGCTCTCGCAGCTGGGCAACGTCGGCCCCGACCTGGGACAGGGTTACATCGTGGATTCGTTCATGGTGGTGGTGCTGGGCGGCGTGGGTCAGTTGGCCGGTACCGTCATCGCTGCCTTCGGCCTGGGCGAAGTCAACAAGTTCCTGGAGCCGATGGCTGGGGCCGTGCTGGCCAAGATCGCCATCCTGGTCTTCATCATCGTATTCATCCAGAAGCGTCCGCAAGGCCTCTTCGCACTCAAGGGAAGGAGCGTGGAATGAGCACCATGATCATGCGCCCCTCGCTGTTCAATCGTCCGGCCTGGACCGGCATCGTCGTCTGCACCATCGTCCTGGCGCTGCTGCCGATCTGCAATCTGCTGTTCCCGGCAGGCAGCGCGCTGCACGTGTCGTCCTACACCGTCGCTCTGGTCGGAAAGTTCATGTGCTATGCCATGGCGGCCCTGGCTCTGGACCTGGTATGGGGCTACACGGGCATCCTGTCGCTGGGACATGGCGTTTTCTTCGCATTGGGCGGATACGCCCATGGCATGTACCTGATGCGCGCCATCGGCCGTGAGGGCGTGTACCAGAGCGACCTGCCGGACTTCATGGTGTTCCTGAACTGGAAGGCCTATCCCTGGTACTGGTGGATGACGGATCACTTCTGGTTCTCCATGCTGCTGGTGGTGCTGGTGCCGGGTCTGTTGGCCTTCGTGTTCGGTTACTTTGCCTTCCGTTCACGCATCAAGGGGGTGTACTTCTCCATCATCACGCAGGCCATGACCTTCGCCTTCATGCTGCTGTTCTTCCGCAACGATACCGGCTTTGGCGGCAACAACGGCTTCACCGACTTCAAGCGCATCCTCGGCTTCACCATCACCGCGCCCACCACCAAGGCGGTGCTGTACCTGGTGACGCTGGCGCTCTTGTTCGGTGCGCTGGTACTGTGCCGCATGATCGTCACCTCCAAGCTGGGCCGCGTGCTGCAAGGCGTGCGCGATTCCGAATCGCGCCTCATGTTCATCGGCTACAACCCGCTGTGGTTCAAGCTTTTCGTGTGGACGCTGTCGGCCGTGATCTGCGGCATTGCAGGTGCGCTGTACGTGCCGCAGGTGGGCATCATCAATCCGTCCGAAATGTCGCCGGCCAATTCCATCGAGATGGTGATCTGGGCCGCCGTCGGTGGCCGTGGCACGCTGATCGGTCCCATCATCGGCGCCTTCACCGTCAATGGCTTGAAGAGCTGGTTCACTGCGGCCTTCCCCGACCTGTGGCTGTATGCGCTGGGCCTGATCTTCATCCTGGTCACGCTGTTCCTGCCGCAGGGCATCCTGGGCCTGGTGCAGAAATTCAAGAAACGCGATGCCGCGCCCGCCGAGGGCAGCGCATCCAAGGAGGCAGCATGAGCGCAGTCGAACCCGGCAAGAACCCGGTAGGCATCGGCGGCCTGGGCGGCAACGTCGACACGCCCCGCGCCGATCACGGCGCATCCTATGAACGCATCAAACCCGAAGGTGTCGATACCACCCACGGCGCCATCCTCTACCTGGAAAACATTACGGTCTCCTTCGATGGCTTCAAGGCCATCAACAACCTGAACCTGGATATCTCGGTGGGTGAACTGCGCTGCATCATCGGGCCCAATGGTGCGGGCAAGACCACGATGATGGACGTCATCACCGGCAAGACCCGGCCCACGGCCGGCACCGCCTTCTTCGGCCAGACCATCGACCTGACCAAGATGACCGAATACGAGATCGCCCACGCCGGCATCGGCCGCAAGTTCCAGCGCCCGACGGTGTTCGAGCAGCACACCGTGTTCGAGAACCTGGAACTGGCGATGAAGATGGACAAGCGCGTCAAGACCACGCTCTTTGCGCGCCTGTCGTCGGAACAGATCGGCAAGATCGAGGAAATCCTCAAGCTGATCCGCCTGACCGGCCAGGAACATCGCATGGCCGGCCTGCTCTCGCACGGCCAGAAGCAATGGCTGGAGATCGGCATGTTGTTGATGCAGGAGCCGCAATTGCTGTTGCTCGATGAACCGGTGGCCGGCATGTCCGACGCCGAGACCGCGCGTACCGCCGAGCTATTGAACGAGCTGCGCGGCAAGCATTCCATCATGGTGGTGGAACACGACATGGGCTTCGTCGAAGAGATTGCCCAAGGTGGCAAGGTGACCGTGCTGCACGAAGGATCGGTGCTGGCCGAGGGCAATATGCGCCAGGTGCAATCCAACGAGCGCGTCATCGAAGTCTACCTGGGACGATAAGAACGGAGACCCTCATCCATGCTGCAAGTCAATGAACTGAACCAGTATTACGGCGCGGCCCATACGCTGCGCGGCGTCTCGCTCAATGTGCAGAAGGGCAAAGTCTTGTCCCTGCTGGGCCGCAATGGCGTGGGCAAGACTACGCTCTTGAAATGCCTGATGGGCGTGCTGCCGGTGGCCCGTGGCAATGTCATGTTCGAAGGCCAGGACATCACCAAGCTCAAACCGCACCAACGCGCCAAGCTGGGCATCGCCTACGTGCCGCAGGGACGCGAGATCTTTGCGCGCCTGACGGTGGAAGAAAACATGCTCATGGGCATGGCTACGCTCTCGGGCCGCCGTGCATCCACCATCAAGGGCGAGGTCTATGAACTCTTCCCGGTGTTGAAGGAAATGCTGCATCGTCGCGGCGGCGATCTTTCCGGCGGTCAACAGCAGCAGTTGGCCATCGCCCGTGCGCTGCTGGCCGAGCCCAAGCTCATCATCCTGGATGAACCGACCGAGGGCATCCAGCCTTCCATCATCAAGGATATCGGCCGTGTCATCAGCCTGCTGCGCCAGCGCGGCGACATCGGCATCCTGCTGTGCGAGCAGTATTTCGACTTTGCCCGCGAGTTGGCCGATACCTTCGTGGTCATGTCGCGTGGCGAGGTGGTGGCAGCGGGTACGCAAGACCAGATGGATGGCGAGGACGTGAAGAAGCATCTGGCGGTCTAGCCCACGCGCAAAGGAAGGCTGCGCTTTTGCAGCGGGTCTGCTATAAAGGCGCATGTTCGCCGACCTGCCCGGTGCAGGCGACGCCTTCCATGCAATGAAGAACCAGGTATGAAACGACTCCCCGGCCATCCGGAACCCGCCCCCATGCCGGCCCCGGCAACGCCAGGCGCGCCCGTGCGACATGCGCCGGACCAGGCACGCCTGGCGCTGGGTTTTGCCGATGACCAAGGCACCACGCGCCTGCTGCGGCGCCAGCACTTCGGCCCGCTGCGGGTGCAGAAACCGCTCTATCCCGAAGACCCCTCCATCTGCCACGCCATCATCGTCCATCCCCCGGGTGGCATCGTCGGTGGCGACCAGCTTTCCATCACGGCCGAGGTGGGCGCCAAGGCCCATGCCCTGCTGACCACGCCCGGTGCGGGCAAGTGGTACCGTGCCAATGGCCAGTCCTCGCGCCAGGCGGTGCGGCTCGATGCCGCGGCGGGAGCGACGCTGGAGTGGCTGCCGCAGGAAACCATCTTCTTCGATGGCGCCGACGTGCGCATGGAACATGAGGTGACCCTGGCCGCCGACGCCGCCTACCTGGGCGCAGAAATCCTCTGCTTCGGCCGCACGGCATCGGGTGAAAGCTTCACGACCGGTGCGGTCAGCCAGCGCACCAGCATCCGCCGTGGCGGCAAGCTGCTGTGGTTCGAACAAGGCCGCCTGCAAGCGCAAGCGGGCGCCATGCAAGGACCGCTGGCACTGGATGGACAGACCATCTGCGCCACCCTGATCGCGGTGGGGGATGGCATGGATGCGGCCTTGCTGGGTCGTTTGCGCGAGCACATCGGCGGCCTGCAATTGGAAGGGCGCAGCGGCGCCACGCTGATGAAGCAGGTCTTCATTGCGCGCTACATGGGCCACTCCAGCCTGGTGGCGCGGCAATGGCTGCACGCGGCCTGGCATGTGTTGCGACCTGCGGTGACGGGCCGGGAAGCGGCGATTCCGCGTATCTGGAATACCTGAAGAGCTGAAGACCTGAAGAAAATACATCAAGAAGCTGCATCAGAAAAACTGCATCAAGCGACGTTGAACTTTATAGAACCTGAAGGCCGCCAGTCGGCCGGGAGCTCACATGGAACTGACACCAAGAGAGAAAGACAAGCTGTTGATCTTCACCGCCGCGCTGCTGGCCGAGCGCCGCAAGGCCCGTGGCCTGAAGCTCAACTACCCGGAAGCGGTGGCGCTGATCACGGCGGCCATCATGGAAGGGGCACGCGATGGCAAGACGGTGGCCGAGCTGATGTCCGAGGGCACCACCATCCTCACGCGTAACGACGTGATGGAAGGCGTGCCGGAGATGATCCCCGATATCCAGGTCGAAGCCACCTTCCCCGATGGCAGCAAGCTGGTCACCGTCCACCATCCGATTCCTTGAGGAGCGCGTCATGATTCCAGGCGAAATGCTGGTCGAACCCGGCGACATCGAACTCAACACCGGCCGCCCCACCGTGACGGTGACGGTGGCCAATAGCGGCGACCGACCGATCCAGGTCGGCTCCCACTTCCATTTCTACGAGACCAATCCGGCGCTGCTGTTCGAGCGCGAAGCGGGCTACGGGATGCGCCTCAATATCGCAGCCGGCACCGCGGTGCGCTTCGAGCCGGGCCAGGAACGCACGGTGGAACTGGTGGCGCTGGCCGGCGACCGGCGCGTCTATGGTTTCAATGCGCTGGTGATGGGCAAGCTGAAGGCACAGCACGGTAACGACAAGAAGGGGCAGACCAAATGAGCAAGATTTCCCGTTCGGCCTATGCCGAGATGTTCGGCCCCACCGTAGGCGACCGTGTGCGCCTGGCCGATACCGAGCTGTTCCTGGAGGTGGAGAAGGACTATACGATCTATGGCGAGGAAGTGAAGTTCGGCGGCGGCAAGGTGATCCGCGACGGCATGGGCCAGTCGCAGCTTGCCCACGCCGACGTGATGGATACCGTCATCACCAATGCCCTGATCGTGGATCACTGGGGCATCGTCAAGGCCGACATCGGCATCAAGTCCGGCAAGATCGCCGGCATCGGCAAGGCCGGCAACCCGGACATTCAGCCCGGCGTGACCATGGCCATTGGCGGCGCCACCGAGATCATCGCCGGTGAAGGCATGATCGTCACCGCGGGTGGCATCGATAGCCACATCCACTTCATCTGCCCGCAACAGATCGAAGAAGCGCTCATGAGCGGCGTGACCACCATGCTCGGTGGCGGCACCGGTCCGGCAGTCGGCACGGCGGCCACCACCTGCACGCCCGGCCCCTGGCACATCCATTCCATGCTGGCCGCAGCCGACGCCTTCCCGATGAATCTCGGTTTCCTGGGCAAGGGCAATGTCAGCCTGCCGCTGCCGCTGGAAGAACAGATCCGCGCCGGGGCCATTGGGCTGAAGCTGCACGAGGACTGGGGGTCCACTCCGGCGGCCATCGACAATTGTCTGACGGTGGCCGATCGCATGGACATCCAGGTGGCCATCCACACTGACACCTTGAACGAAGGTGGCTTCCTGGAGCATACGCTGGCCGCCTTCAAGGATCGCACCATCCACACCTTCCACACCGAAGGCGCGGGCGGTGGTCACGCACCCGACATCATCGCCGCCGTGGGTGAAGGCAACGTGCTGCCTTCCTCCACCAACCCGACGCGCCCCTTCACGGTCAACACGCTGGACGAACATCTGGACATGCTGATGGTCTGCCATCACCTGGACCCGGCCATCGCCGAAGACATCGCCTTTGCCGAATCGCGCATTCGCCGCGAGACCATTGCCGCCGAAGACATCCTGCATGACATCGGCGCGATCTCGATGATGTCGTCCGACTCGCAGGCCATGGGCCGCGTGGGCGAGGTGATCCTGCGCACCTGGCAGACCGCGCACAAGATGAAGGTGCAGCGCGGCTCGCTCAAGGAAGATAGCTCGCGCAACGACAACTTCCGTATCAAGCGCTACATCGCCAAGTACACCATCAATCCGGCCATCACCCACGGCATCTCGCACGTGGTGGGTTCGCTGGAGGTGGGCAAGATTGCCGACATCGTATTGTGGAAACCGGCCTTCTTCGGCGCCAAGCCGTCGATGATCTTGAAGAGCGGCATGATCGCAGCGGCCCAGATGGGCGACCCGAATGCCTCGATTCCGACACCGCAGCCGGTGCATTACCGCATGATGTTCGGGGCCTATGGCGGCGGTCTGAAGACCTCGATGACCTTCGTGTCACAGGCGGCCTTCGATGCCGGCATCGGTGAACAGTTGAAGCTCAACAAGCCAGTGGTGGCGGTGAAGAACATGCGCCATCTGCGCAAGCGCGACATGATCCACAACGGCGCCACGCCAAAGATGGAAGTGGATTCCGAGACCTATGAAGTGCGCGCCGATGGCGAACTGCTGGTGTGCGAACCGGCGCGTTCGCTGCCGCTGGCACAACGTTATTTCCTGTTCTGATTTTCATTAGATTTTTTCATGCTGACTCTCAATACCAAGATAGCCCAGGCCGACCAGATCGATGGCGAACTGGAACTGCCCTACGACCAGCGCGAGAAGAGCCGCCTGCGTGCCACGCTGCGCTCGGGCGAGGACGTGGCCGTCTTTACCGTGCGCGGCACCGTGCTGCGCGATGGTGACCTGCTGCGCGGCGATGATGGTCGCGTGGTGAAGATCATCGCCAAGGCCGAAGCCACTTATCGGGTCGATGCGACCGATGCGCACCTGCTGTTGCGCTGTGCCTTCCACCTCGGCAATCGTCATACCCAGGCGCATATCGGGCATGAGGCCGGGGTGGGTTTCCTGCGCATCCGTAAGGATCCGGTGTTGAAGGAAATGCTGGAAGGCCTGGGCGCGCGCGTGAGCGAGGAACAGGCTGCGTTCGAGCCGGAAGCCGGCGCTTATGGTGGCGGGCATCATCATCATGGCGATGATCACCACCACCATCCGCTGGCACCGATCCCGCTGCGGCAGAAGATTCATCGCCCCAGCGACAAGAAGGAAGAGGGCTGATCCATGCAGGCCAGCGCCTTGCTGCATCTGCTGCAATTGAGCAGTCCTTCCCTGCCCATTGGCGCCTATAGCTATTCGCAAGGGCTGGAGGCGGCCATCGAGAACGGGCGGGTCAGCAGCGAAGCCAGCGCGCGGGCCTGGATCGGCCAGGCCTTGCATGAGGTGGTCGCACGTTTCGAGGCACCTATTTTTGCACGGCTGGTGGCGGCCTTCGAAGCGCGTGATGCAGCTGCGGTCAGCCTGTGGACCGAGCGCTTCGTGGCTGCGCGTGATACTTCCGAGTTTCGCGCCGAGACCATCCAGATGGGTTATTCGCTGGGCAAGCTGGCCAGCGACCTGAAGCTGGGCGATGCCGCATTGCTGGCGCTGCTGCAGGCGCAGGCCGAGGTGCCACTGCCCACCGCACTGGCGTTTGCCACCGTGGCGCTGAAAGTGCCGTGTGAGGCGGCGGTGCTGGGCATGTTGTTCGCCTGGGCCGAAAATCAGGTGCTGGCCTGCGTGAAGACGGTGCCGCTGGGACAGGTAGCGGGACAGCGCATCTTGCTGTCGCTGCAACCGGAGCTGGAGCAGGCGGCTGCCACGGCCCTGGCGCTGGAGGATAACGATCTGTGCAACTGGGCACCGGGGCTGTCGCTGCTGTCGATGCAGCATGAGGTGCAATACAGCCGCATCTATCGCTCTTAATTATTTATATCATTTACGTTTCAATACGACCAAGAGACCATCATGAGCAATTCCACTTCCAATCCGCTGCGCGTGGGCATCGGCGGGCCGGTCGGTTCCGGCAAGACGGCACTGTGCGAAATGCTGTGCAAGCGTATGCGCGACCATTACGACATGGCCGTCATCACCAATGACATCTATACCAAGGAAGACATGGAGATCCTGCTGCGCGCCGATGCCTTGCCGGCCGAGCGCCTGATGGGGGTGGAGACCGGTGGCTGCCCGCACACTGCGATTCGCGAGGATGCCTCGATCAACCTGGAGGCGATTGCCCGCATGAGCGCCGATTTCCCGGACCTGGATCTGATCCTGGTGGAGTCCGGTGGGGACAATCTGGCGGCGACTTTCAGCCCGGAACTGTCGGACCTGACCATCTATGTGATCGATGTCGCCGGCGGCGAGAAGATCCCGCGCAAGGGTGGCCCCGGCATCACTCGTTCGGACCTGCTCATCATCAACAAGACCGACCTGGCGCCCTATGTAGGAGCCAATCTGGATATCATGGCGGCCGATGCCAAGCGTATGCGCGGCGAGCGCCCCTTCGTGTTCACCAATCTGCGCAGCGGCGAGGGTGTGGAAAAGGTGATCGACTACATCCGCAAGCAAGGCTTGCTGGATGAAAAGCCCGGCCACTGAAGCTGCCCTGTTGCAGCATCTGGAAACTATCGTATCTGCCCAAGGAGAAATCATGTTGACGCTCTCGACCAAGACCCGCGCCCGCCTGGGCGTTCTGGCCATCACCGTGCTGGCGACCGGTGTCGCACTGGCACACCCCGGACATCCCGACTCCACCATGAATGGCTCGGCCAGCATGGCAGCCGGCTTCGCCCATCCGTTCTCGGGCATCGACCACTTGCTGGCAATGCTGGCCGTGGGTGTGTGGGCTGCGCAGAACAAGCAACGCGCGCTGTGGGTGCTGCCGCTGGCCTTTCCGCTGATGATGGTGATGGGGGCGTTGCTGGCCTTTTCTGGTGTTCAGGTGCCAGGCGTGGAAACTGGTATCGCTGCCTCGGTGGCGGTGCTGGGTCTGCTGATCGCCTTTGCCGTGCGGATGCCGCTGTGGGGCAGCACGCTGGTGGTGTCGCTGTTTGCCATGTTCCATGGTTATGCACACGGCGTTGAACTGCCGCATGGCAGCTCGGCGGCGCTGTATGGCACCGGCTTCATCGTGGCGACGGCTCTGCTGCACGCAGCTGGCCTGGGTATTGGCCTGGTGGCTGGGCAGAAGATGGCTGACCGTGTGGTGCGCATCGGCGGAGTAGGGATTGCTGCTGTCGGTGCCTATCTGCTGGCGGCTTGATGCGCTTGGCGTATTGCTGGTAGTCCTGGTCTGTTGGTTCTTGCTGTTCTGGTTGTTCCTGCTGTGATGGCTGGTCGCTGCGTGCGGCCAGCCTGACTTCCTTCTCTGCTGATCTTCCTCATTGCTTCCTGTTTGTCCGTGCCGGGCGCCTGCGGTTGCTTCGCTGTGTGCGGCGTGCTTGTGTATAAGTTTTGTTGGTCTTCCTGTGTTGGCTAGCTGATTTTCCTGTGGATAAATCGAAAGCGTCCCGGAGGAATTTGCGCTGTGGACAAGATAGGGGCTGGTAATTGGGTGATATGAAAGAAAGTGCTGTGGACAAGATGAAAGTCCAGGCAGTAGGAGAAAGGAGGGTAAGGGGAAATGAAGTTTCAGGTAGGGAATCGTGCGTCATGCACGAGAGCAGGAAGGACTGCTCTGGGAAGGCAGGAGGCTAGCGCAAGCATGATCCGAACGGGAGTCATGCCCTCAGACACAACCCGATCGCGCAAAGCAAAAACCCTCGTTACTTTCGTAACGAGGGTTCTGCGGAGTAACAAGCCTGACGATGACCTACTTTCACACTGGTTGCAGCACTATCATCGGCGCGAAGTCGTTTCACGGTCCTGTTCGGGATGGGAAGGGGTGGTACCAACTTGCTATAGTCATCAGGCATAACTTGTAAAGTCAGTTGCTCTCGATGGAGCAGCAACCAACCCAAACTGGAAGAAGTATTTTAGATTCTGGGGTGTGATGCACTAGGGCAAACACAATATATGCTCAACTTGTCTATAACAGAGCTAATGTTATAGGAACAAGCCGCACGGGCAATTAGTATCAGTTAGCTTAACGCATTACTGCGCTTCCACACCTGACCTATCAACGTCCTGGTCTCGAACGACCCTTTAGGGGAATCTAGTTCCCGGGAAGTCTCATCTCAAGGCGAGTTTCCCGCTTAGATGCTTTCAGCGGTTATCTCTTCCGAACTTAGCTACTCGGCAATGCCACTGGCGTGACAACCGATACACCAGAGGTTCGTCCACTCCGGTCCTCTCGTACTAGGAGCAGCCCCCTTCAAACTTCCAACGCCCACGGCAGATAGGGACCAAACTGTCTCACGACGTTTTAAACCCAGCTCACGTACCACTTTAAATGGCGAACAGCCATACCCTTGGGACCGGCTACAGCCCCAGGATGTGATGAGCCGACATCGAGGTGCCAAACTCCCCCGTCGATATGAACTCTTGGGAGGAATCAGCCTGTTATCCCCAGAGTACCTTTTATCCGTTGAGCGATGGCCCTTCCATACAGAACCACCGGATCACTATGTCCTACTTTCGTACCTGCTCGACTTGTCAGTCTCGCAGTTAAGCACGCTTATGCCATTGCACTATTAGCACGATGTCCGACCGTACCTAGCGTACCTTCGAACTCCTCCGTTACACTTTGGGAGGAGACCGCCCCAGTCAAACTGCCTACCATGCACTGTCCCCGATCCGGATAACGGAACCAGGTTTAGAACTCAAACAAAACAGGGTGGTATTTCAAGGTCGGCTCCATAGAGACTAGCGTCCCTACTTCAA
>NZ_BADI01001148.1:0-18150 GCF_000333555.1 Herbaspirillum sp. B65
GCAGGAAAAGCGCACGAAGGATGGCACCGTGAAACTCTTCGCCCTGGCGCAACTCCACCGTGGCGCCACCGCTTCTGAGCGTGGCCGCGCCCTTCCACAGCCGCACCCGCGCCGGTGCGGCAAAACGCAACTCACGCAATTGCAGATGATGATGGGTGACGATGGCCATGAATGTGTCAACTCCGGGAGGGTCGGCCGATCTTAAGACAGGCGCGGTGCACAGACTGTCGCCGGGGTGACAAGCCCGTCATAGCGAAGCCATGCCGAAGGCGCGCAAGCCATCCAGATCGACCACCCGGATGCTCTGGTAGGAAATCTCCACCAGCCCCAGTTCGGCCAGGCGGCGCATGGCCTGGTTCACGCGCTGGCGCGACAGGCCGGTCAACAGACCAATCTCTTCCTGCGACAGTTCCAGCACCTTGGAAGTGCGTGGATAGAGCATGGGATGGAACAGTTGCGCGATAGCCTGCGCCACACGGGCATCGACATCGAGCAGGCGCTCGTTCTGCACGGTAGCGATGAACTGGCCCATGCGCTCGTTCAACTGGCCGATCACGAAGGCATTGAAGGGCAGGCTCTCGGCCATGAGGCGATGGAAGGTGTCGGCCGGCACCAGCAGGATCTGCGAGGCGCGAATGGCGATGACGTCATAGCGGCGCGGCTCGCGCTTGATGACGCTGCCTTCACCGCACCAGCCGCCTTCGGGCACGCCCGAGAGCGTGCTGCTGCGGCCATCGATGTTGTAGACGGCCAGCTTGATCAAGCCCTCATGCACACCGATCCAGTATTGCGAGAGCTCCCCGCGCCGCGCCACGAAGGCATCGGCGGCATAGCGTGCCAGCTGGGTAGTGGCGGCGGCCAGCGCACGATGTTCCGGCGCCAGCGCGGCGAACCAGTCGTATTGCTGCAGAAGCTGCGCCATCGGGCTGCTCATGGGATGGAAAGGAAGAGGGAGATGAAGAAAACGGTGAACATTGTCGCATGTCAGCCTTGTCGTCGGGATGACAAAGCGCAAGAGTGCTTCGGTGCTACCCTAGACGATCATTGAGTATCAGGCGGCTGATAAAAAATGCACAGGCCGCCCCCTTTCCGCTGCAAGGAGACCAGCATGGCAGACTTCGACACCGGCCTTGGCCGCAACGCCGCCAATTACGCCGCCCTCACCCCCATCGATTTCATCGCACGTGCGGCGGCCGTTTATGGCCAGCGCACCGCCATCCTCCACGGCGCGCTGCGCCAGAACTGGGACCAGACCTATCGCCGCACGCGCCGCCTGGCCAGCGCCCTGCAGCAGTTGGGCGTGGGCAAGAACGACACCGTCTCGGCCATGCTGCCCAATACCCCGGCGATGGTGGAGGCGCACTTCGGCGTGCCGATGGCCGGCGCCGTATTGAATGCGCTCAACATCCGGCTCGATGCCGAATCCATCGTCTTCATGCTGCGCCATGGCGAGGCCAAGGTGCTCTTGATCGACAGCGAATTCGCCGCGCTGGCGCAGCAGTTGCGCACCCAGTTGCCGGGCCTGAAGATCGTCGAAGTGTTCGATGAACTAGGGCCGCCCGCGGTGGCCGGCGAGCGTTTCGGCCATCTGGAATACGAAGCCCTGCTGGCCACGGGCGACGAACATTTCGAATGGAAGATGCCCGCTGACGAATGGGATGCGATTGCGCTGAACTACACCTCCGGCACCACCGGCGACCCCAAGGGCGTGGTCTATCACCATCGCGGCGCGGCCTTGAATGCGGTATCCAACATCCTTGAATGGGACTTGCCCAAGCACCCGGTCTACCTGTGGACGCTGCCCATGTTCCATTGCAATGGCTGGTGCTTCCCGTGGACCGTGGCGGCCCGTGCCGGGGTCAACGTGTGCCTGCGCAAGTTCGAGCCCAAGCTGGTGTTCGACCTCATCGCCGAGCATGGCATCACCCATTACTGCGCTGCGCCCATCGTCCACGCGGCCTTGGCCAATGCGCCCGAGGGCTGGCGTGCCGGCATCCGTGGTCCGGTCAAGGCGATGGTGGCCGGGGCACCGCCGCCAGCGGCAGTGCTGGCCAAGATGGAGGCCATGCAGTTCGAGCTGACCCACGTCTATGGTCTGACGGAAGTGTATGGGCCGGCGGCCGTGTGCGCCGAACAGGATGCCTGGAGCGCGTTGTCGGTGGACCAGCGCGCGGTAGCGAAGTCGCGCCAGGGCGTGCGCTATCACCTGCAAAGCGGCGTGACGGTACTCTCGCCCGACACCATGGAGCCGGTCGCCGCCGATGGCGAGGAGATCGGCGAGATCATGTTCCGTGGCAACATCTGCATGAAGGGTTATCTGAAGAACGACCGCGCCACCCACGAAGCCTTTGCCGGTGGCTGGTTCCATACCGGTGACCTGGGCGTGATGAATGCCGATGGCTACATCAAGATCAAGGACCGCAGCAAGGACATCATCATCTCCGGTGGCGAGAACATCTCCAGCGTGGAAGTGGAGGATGTGCTGTACCGCCATCCGGCGGTCCTGGCCGCGGCCGTAGTGGCGCAGCCGGATGAGAAGTGGGGCGAGACGCCCTGCGCCTTCGTCGAACTCAAGGAAGGTGCCGAGACCGGCGCGGTCGAACTGACCGAGTTCTGCCGCAGCCATCTGGCCGGCTTCAAGGTGCCCAAGGCGATCTACTTCGGCCCGCTGCCCAAGACCTCCACCGGCAAGATCCAGAAGTTCGAGCTGCGCAAGCGCATGAAGTCCGACAGCGCCATCAACGTCTGAGGCGCTGCCTAGGCTGCCCACACTGCATCAAGCGCTGCATCAAGCGCTGCATCAGGCCTTGCGCACGGCGATGTGGTACAAGCCCCAGGGGCATTGGCCGAAGCGCTCCGAGACCGGGCGTGCGGCCATCTCCGGGATACTGTCGGCGTCATACACCGCCCACAGCGGGCCGAGGCCCCCCAGCGGGATCGGCTTGCCATCCAGGTGGGTGGCGACGATGAAGCGGTACTTGGCGATATCGGCCGGCGAGACCAGCACTGCATAGCCATCCACGGCGCGCACGGCGCAGTTCTGGATGGCGGCGGGCGCACCCACCACCCGCAACACTTCCGAGAGCAAGGGCCCGCGCAGGCTGTGGCGGCGGCCATCGTATTCCAGCGTAGGATGGATTTCCACCGACGGCAGGGCCGAGAGCGCCGCGAAATCGAACACGTGGGCCTTGTCGAAACTGAGCTTTTGCTTGGCCATCATCTGGTCCAGCGCTGGATCGAGGGGACCACGATTGGCGTTGCCGATGTCGCCGGTGACGGTCAGCAGGACCGGGCCGGACATGGCCGCCGCCTTGCGCTCGGCGGCCAGCACTGGCAGCGCCGCGGGAGCGGCCAGCAGCGAGGCGCCCAGACGGAGGAACTTGCGTTTTTGCATGGAATGCCCTTTCCTTGGCGAATATGCAATGTGAAGAATGTGGACGATCACGCGCAGTGATGGCGGATTGTAGGCGCATCTGCGCCGCATGAACAACGGCCCGCGTTCCCATGGGGAAGCGGGCCGTTGTCGTCGATATGAACGAATGGACTCAGTCGCGCGGTGGCCGTCCGCGCCAGTAACCGGCCAAGAGCGACCCCGACAGGTTGTGCCACACCGAGAACAGGGCGCCGGGCAGGGCCGCCACCGGCGTGAAGTAGAGCTTGCCCAGCGCCGCAGCCAGGCCGGAATTCTGCATCCCGACTTCGATGGCCAACGTGCGACAGACCGCTTCGTCGAAGCCCAGCAGGCGACCGCCCCAGTAACCGCCCAGCAAACCCAGGCCGTTATGCAGGATCACGCCCACCAGTACCACCAGGCCGACCGAGGCGATGCTGGCCTGGCTACCGGCCACTACCGCCGCGATGATGAGCAGGATGGCCACCATCGATACCAGCGACAGATAGGGTTCGATACGACGGATCAGATTGCCCGCGAACAGGTTCAGCACCAGGCCCACGGCGATGGGCAGCACCACGATCTGGACGATGGACATGAGCATGGCATGGGCATCGAAGTGGATGGAGGCATCCACGTACAGTTCGGTCAGCAGGGGCGTAGCAAACACGGAGACCAGGGCCGACAGCGTAGAGATGGTGACCGACAGCGCGACATCGCCGCGCGAAAGATAGATCATCACGTTGGAGGCGGTGCCGGAGGCCACGCTACCGACCAGCACCATGCCAGCCGTCAGGTCGGGCGGCATGTGCAGCACCTTGGCGATGATCCAGGCCGCCAGCGGCATGACCAGATAGTGCAGGATGATGCCGGCGGCCACCGGCGCGGGGCGCTTGATGATGCGCTTGAAGTCGTCCACCGTAAGGGTCACGCCCATGGTCAGCATGATCAGCGTGAGCAACTGGGTGATGTACTTGCCGATGGGCGTGAAGGTCGGCGGCGAGAAGTAGGCGGCGGCGGAAAGCAGCAGCGCCCACACGGGGAAGAGGCGGGTGATGATGGCTAGCATGGCGATGGATGAATGATGGATGAAGTCCCGGCACTGCACGTACTCGATGCACTCGATGGCAAGCGAGGCTGGGTGGCGCGTTTTATTGTCATGGAATGCGCGGATCACGCGAAGGGGCGCAGAGGTCTTCACTCGCCAGATAAAGCGGTAGCCTCTTGTCGACCAGGCGCCTGGTGGGCGCAAGGGCGTGATTCTACCCCTGCGGGCGCTTTCCTGCCGCGTTCCTGCCACTCTCCGACCACTTTCCCGGTTGCCGGGAGAGGGTGGGAACCTGGTCCAGGCCGGGCCGCACCGGCGCGAAAAAAACGCCGCTGGATCAGTGCGATTCCAGCGGCGTCTTCATGTGCACATCGCTCAAGCGCTCAACGCGTAACCGGCTTGTAACGGATACGCTTGGGCTTGGCGGCTTCTTCACCGAGGCGCTTCTTCTTGTCGGCTTCGTATTCCTGATAGTTGCCGTCGAAGAAGGTGACCTGCGAATCGCCTTCGAAGGCGATGATGTGGGTGGCGATACGGTCCAGGAACCAGCGATCGTGGGAGATCACCAGCACGGTGCCGGCGAATTCCAGCAACGCATCTTCCAGGGCGCGCAGGGTTTCCACGTCGAGGTCGTTGGAGGGTTCGTCCAGCAGCAGGACGTTGCCGCCCTGCAGCAGGGTCTTGGCCAGGTGCAGACGGCCGCGCTCACCACCGGAGAGGTTGCCGACGATCTTCTGCTGGTCGCCGCCCTTGAAGTTGAAGCGGCCCAGGTAGGCGCGCGAGGGCATTTCGAAGCGGCCCACGGTGAGGATGTCGGCGCCACCGGAGACATCTTCGAAGACCGTCTTCTTGTTGCCCAGGTCTTCGCGCGACTGGTCCACCAGCGATACCTTGACGGTGGGGCCGAGCACGACTTCGCCGCTGTCCGGGGTCTCGCGACCGGCCAACATGCGGAACAGGGTCGACTTACCGGCGCCGTTGGGGCCGATGATGCCGACGATGGCGCCGGCCGGAATCTTGAAGTTCAGATCGTCGATCAGCAGGCGGTCGCCATAACCCTTGCTGACGTTCTTGAATTCGATGACTTCATTGCCCAGGCGCTCGGCCACGGGAATGAAGATTTCCTGGGTTTCATTGCGCTTCTGGTATTCGTATTCGGACAGTTCGTTGAAGCGGGCCAGACGCGCCTTGCTCTTGGCCTGGCGGCCCTTGGGGTTCTGCCGCACCCACTCCAGTTCCTTGGCGATGGTCTTCTGGCGCGCCGATTCGCTGGCTTCTTCCTGCTTCAAGCGCGCTTCCTTCTGTTCCAGCCAGGAGCTGTAATTGCCCTTCCAGGGGATGCCGTGGCCGCGGTCCAGTTCCAGGATCCATTCGGCGGCGTTGTCGAGGAAGTAGCGATCGTGGGTGATGGCCACCACAGTGCCGGGGAAACGTTGCAGGAACTGCTCCAGCCAGTCCACCGATTCGGCGTCCAGGTGGTTGGTCGGTTCGTCCAGCAGCAGCATGTCGGGCTTGGAGAGCAGCAGCTTGCACAGCGCCACGCGACGCTTTTCACCACCGGAGAGCACGCCGATCTTGGCGTCCCAGGGCGGCAGGCGCAGCGCGTCGGCGGCCATTTCCAGCTGCTGGTTCAGGCTGTTGCCATCGGCCGCGGCGATGATGGCTTCCAGGCGCGCCTGTTCGGTGGCCAGGGCGTCGAAGTCGGCGTCTTCCTCGGCATAGGCGGCATAGACCGCGTCCAGCTTGGCCTGGGCTTCGAAGACTTCGCCCAAGGCGCTTTCGACTTCCTGGCGCACGGTCTTGTCGGGATCGAGCTGCGGTTCCTGGGGCAGGTAGCCGATGTTAAGGTTGGGCATCGGGATGGCTTCACCCTCGATTTCCTTGTCGATGCCGGCCATGATCTTGAGCAGGGTGGACTTGCCCGAGCCGTTCAAGCCGAGCACGCCGATCTTGGCGCCGGGGAAGAAGGACAACGAGATGTCCTTGAGGATCTGCCGCTTCGGCGGCACGATCTTGCCGACGCGGTTCATGGTAAAGACGTATTGGGCCATGGTATGAGTTGCCAGTAAGAGGGGAAACGATAGGGCAGCGTTCAGGCGCCGCCGGCGCTGGGCTCGGCCGAGCTTTGCGCGCGGCTGCGCAGGTAGCGCCACAAGCCTTCGGCGGAGTATACCGCGAGCGCCGCCCAGATCACGCAAAAGCCGATGGCGCGCGCGCCGACGAAGGGCTCGTCATAGACCAGCACGCCGGCCAATAGCTGGATGGTGGGCGAGATGTACTGGATCAGGCCCAGCATCGACAGCGGAATGCGGCGCGCGCCATGCGCAAAGAGCAGCAAGGGCACGGCGGTGATCGGCCCCGACAGGATCAGCAGGATCCTGGCCGTGGTGGAGGCATGGGTAAAGGCATTGCTGTCGCGCAAGCTGTCCGTGCCCAGGATCACCAGCACCAGCGGCAGCATCAGCAGGGTTTCCAGCGACAGGCCTTCGAGCGCGCCCAGGTGCGCGGTCTTGCGCAAGAGGCCATAGA
Source organism: Herbaspirillum sp. B65 (assembly GCF_000333555.1). Classification (NCBI taxonomy): domain Bacteria; kingdom Pseudomonadati; phylum Pseudomonadota; class Betaproteobacteria; order Burkholderiales; family Oxalobacteraceae; genus Herbaspirillum; species Herbaspirillum sp. B65. Next base: position 6,969 of record NZ_BADI01001148.1, read on the forward strand.
AGGCGAAGGTGAGCGCGATCAAGAGCGAAATCCACGGCAGGCTGCCATTGGCAATGGTCAGCCATAGCACCGCCCCCAGCGCCAGGAACACGGCCAGCCATTGCAGCGGGCGCATTTTTTCCTTCAGGATCAGGTAGCCCATGAAGACGCTCATCAGGGGGCTCATGAAATAGCCCAGGCTGGTATCGACGATGCGCCCGGCATTGACCGCCCACACATACAGAGTCCAGTTGCCGCTCAAGAGCAGCGCCGAGAGCAGGCAGCCACCCACCACCAGCGGCCGCTTGGCCAGCTCGACTATCCAGCGCCATTGCCGGCGCCAGGCCAGCACCGCCAGCAGGAACACGCAGGACCAGAACAGGCGCTGCACCACGATATCGAAGGAGGGAACCTCCTTGAGCAGCTTGAAGTACAGCGGAAACAAGCCCCACAGGATGGAGGCACAGACGGCATAAGGCATGGGCAAGAAGGCGGGATGAGCACGCGACCGGAGCCGGTGTGGACATCAGCAAAAAATGGTCACCACGGTGACAATTCGCCATTATTGCAGGATTCGCCGGGGCCGGCTTGGGGGCTGAACAGTTCGCCGCAGCTAGGGCAGATGGACTTCGGCAGGCATGGTCAGCATCACGACCTGGCAATCCTCTTCTGCCGCCAGGCGCTCGATGACCAGCACATCGGCCGCCCCCACCGTGATCAAGGGGTGGTGCCAGACCCCACGGCGCAGGGTGACGCCCTGCCCCGGTTCGATCACGAAGGCGGCGATGGCCGACTCATCAGGGCATTCGCCATCGCCGGCCAGCACGGCCAGGCAACGCGCTGCCCCCATGGGGATGAAGCTCTGGCTGCCCAGCCGGTGGCGCTCGAAGGCGCGCAGGGGATAGGGAGCCTGATGGGTCTGCGCATCGGTGCGGAAGATCGCCACGCAGGCGCGCCCTCCCTGCTCCTGTACATCGAGCCTGGCCACGTCATCGTAGCGGCGGGTGGTGCCGAAGTTGATGTCACGCTCAAGCGGCCCCGGCGCGATCAGGTGGCCGTAGGGGGCGAAGGCCTCGGGCGTCAGCGGCTGCGCCAGGATCACACGCCGCCGACCTTGGACCTCAGGCGCATTCATGCATCAGTCTCGCGGCATAGCGGATCAGGGAACGGTCGCTGCCCGGTGGTGCGATGAGCGACAGGCCGAAGGGAGCATCATCCAGGCGCATGAGCGGCAGCGAGATCTGCGGACAACCCGAGAGCCCCGCCAGGCACAACATGCGCACGGCCTGGTTGCGATAGTTTTCCAGCGACTGCTCGGAATCGGTCAACAGCGGTGCCACATCCGGTGCGCTGGGCAAGAGCAGCACCCCATCGCGCCCCAGCAGGCGTGTGAAGGTTTCGGCAAAGGTGGCACGCACCGCACTGTGCTGCGCCATCTGCTGCGGTGTAATGGTGGCCGACCAGGTGAAGCGTTCTGCCACGCCGGGGCCGAGCTGGAAGTCGTGGCGACGGATGTGTTGGCCATGGGCTTGCCAGGCTTCATAGCCCTGGATATGACGGAACGCCCAATACAGCGTATCGAAGGACGGGGTCGCGGTCTTGACCGGCTGCGGCGTGCCGATCACGCCGGCCAGGCGGTCCAGCGTCTGCGAGAACACCGCCTGCACGCGCGACTCCAGCAGGGCCAGCACATCGGCGGCCACCATCACGCGCGGCTGCTCGGGCAGCTCGATGCTGTCTTGGCCCAGCAAGATATCGCCGGCACGGCTGAAGAGGCCCATCTCGCGCGCAAACCAGCCGCAGGTATCGAAGCTGCCGGCCAGTTCCATGACGCCCGCCAACGAAACGCGGCCATGCGTGGGACGCAGTCCGATCAGACCGCAATGGCTGGCCGGCACGCGCACCGAACCACCGGTATCGGTGCCCAGCGCCAGTTCGGCCAGGCCATTGGAGACCGCCGAAGCCGAACCGGAACTGGAGCCACCCGGAATGCGATCGGGCGCCCCGCCATTGCGCGGGGTACCGAAATGGGCATTCTGCCATTCATGGAAAAGGCCAGCTCATCGGTATAGACCTTGCCGACGAATTGCGCGCCCGCTTGCAGCAGTGCCTGCACGGCCGGCGCCGAACTGTTCTTGATACCGGACATGGCCAGCATGTGCGGGTTGCCGCAACCGGTGGGATAACCAGCCACATCGAAGATATCCTTGACGGCCAGGCGCACGCCGGCCAGCGGGCCGGTGCTGACCTGGGGCTGCGGCACGAAGGGATAGGGGACGAAGCAGCGGGCGGTAGAGGCATCAGCACTCATGCGGTTTCCTTGTCTGGTCGAAGAGGGTGGTAGGTACCGCCACTCAGGCGGTAGCCAACTGGAGTTCCTGGGCGCGCAGGCAACGTACCGTATGCTGCGCATCCAGTCTTTGCTCGGGCGGCTGCTGGCTCTGGCAAGCCGCCTGGGCATGGGCGCAGCGTTCGGCGAAAGCGCAACCCGCTGGCAGTCTGGCCAGGTCGGGCGGCGCGCCGGGAATGGTCGGCAGGCGCTGGCCCTTTTGCAGGGCGCCGTGACTGCGGCTTTGCAGCAGCGACATGGTGTAGGGGTGACGCGGCTGACTCAGCAATTGCGCTGCCGGTCCTTGCTCAACGATGCGCCCGGCATACATGACGGCGATGCGGTCGGCCACCTCGACGGCCGCGCCAATGTCGTGCGTGACGAAGATGATGGACAAGCCCAGCTCGCGCTGCAGTTCGCGCAGCAGCAAGAGGATCTGGATCTGTACCGTGGCGTCCAGCGCAGTGGTAGGTTCATCGGCCAGCAAGACCTTGGGCGAGCACGACAGGGCCAGCGCGATCATGGCGCGCTGACGCATCCCGCCCGACATCTCATGCGCATAGGCATCCAGGCGCCGTTCGGGGCTGGGGATGCGCACCTTCTCGAACAGTGCCAGTGCTTGTGCACGGGCCTGGGCGGCCGAGACCTTCTTGTGACGGCGGATGGTCTCGATGATCTGCTCACCGACGGTATAGACCGGGTCCAGCGCCAGCAGCGGCTCCTGGAAGATCATCGCCACATCATGGCCGCGCAGGGCCGACAGCTCACGGCCCGTCATCTGCAACACGTCGCGGCCATCGACTTGCAGCCGGCCTTCGATACGGGTGCGCTGCTCGGGATGCAGACGCATGATGGAACGCAAGGTGACGCTCTTGCCCGAGCCCGATTCACCGATCAGCGCCACGACTTCGCCAGCGGCCACGTCCAGGTCCACCCCGCTGACGGCGCGGATGGTCTTGCCAGGCGCCTGGAAGGTGACGCGCAGGTCGCGCAGGCTCACCATTGCTTGCTTGTCGGGGTCAGCCATGTTGCGGCTCCTGGTTCATCATGCCGATCTCAAAGGCAGTGGCATCGTAGCCACTGCCGGCTTCATAACGCAAGCAGGCCACGCCATGCAGGGGGAGTGCCTCGGTGAAGGCCGGGGCGCGCTGCTGGCAGACCGGTTGTGCGAACTGGCAGCGGGTATGGAAGCGGCAGCCTGGTGGCGGGTTGATGGGATTGGGCGGGTCGCCGGCCAGCGGCGCTTGCTCGGTACGGCGGGTCGGGTCCATGCTGGGCATGGAGCGCAACAAGGCGCGCGTATAGGGATGCCGGGGTGCATCGAAGACCTGCTCGGCCGGCCCCACCTCGACCACCTGGCCCAGGTACATGACCAGCACGCGGTCCGAGATGAAACGCACCACGTTGAGGTCGTGGCTGATGAAGAGATAGGTGAGACCGAATTCCTGCTTCAGGTCCAGCAGCAGGTTCAACACCTGGGCTTCCACCGATTTGTCCAGCGCCGAGACGGCTTCGTCCAGGATCACCAGGCGCGGCTCCAGCGCCAGGGCACGGGCGATGTTGACGCGCTGGCGCTGGCCGCCCGAGAGTTCATGCGGATAGCGTCCGGCGAAACGCTCCGGCTGCAAACCCACACGCGCCAGCAGACTGCGGGCGCGGGCGATGGCCTCACGCGCCGGCAGGCCGTGCACGATGGGCGCGAAAGCGATCGAATCCTCGATGGTCATGCGCGGATTGAGCGAGGAATAACTGTCCTGGAACACCATCTGCGCCTGGCGCCGGAACTGGCGCAAGGGCATGGCGCGCGAGCCCACGGTCTGGCCATCGAAGACCAGTTCGCCGCTATCCTGCTCGATCAATTGCATCAGCACGCGCGCGGTAGTGGATTTGCCGCAGCCGGATTCGCCGACCACGCCCAGGGTTTCGCCCTTCATGATGTCGAAGCTCACGCCATCGACCGCGCGCACCGCATTGGCCGGGCCGCGCAGCCAGGGCAGGCCCTGCTGTTTGAGGGGAAAGTGTTTCAGCAACTGGCGCACCCCCAGCAGCGGCTGGCGCGGGCCGCCGACATCCCGCGGATCTTGCTGGAGGAGAGGGGCAGACAGACTCATTGCTTGACCTCCATGGCCGAACGCAGGCCGTCGGACAACAGGTTGAAGGAAATCGAGGTGACGAAGATGAAGGCTCCCGGCAAGGCCGCCACCCACGGCTGGGTGTAGATGGCGGTACGCAGGGTGTTCAACATGAGGCCCCATTCCGGTTCGGGCGGTTTGACGCCCAGGCCGAGGAAGGACAAACCCGAGGCCAGGATCATCGAGACCGAAATCAAGCTGGTGGAATAGACGAAGATCGGTCCCAGCACATTGCCCAGTACGTGCGCGCGCACGATAGTGAAGGCGCTGGCCCCGGAAGCGCGTGCGGCATCGACATAATCGCTGCGCCGCACTTGCGTGGTGACGCTTTCTGCAATGCGGGCGATCTGCGGCACGAAGACGATGGTCAGCGAAGTGAGCGCATTGAAGATGCCCGCGCCCAGCGCACCGGACAATGCAATGGCCAGCAGCACCGAGGGAAAGGCGTAGAGGATATCGATGCTGCGCATGATGAGGGTATTGGTGAAGCCGCCCGCATAGCCGGCCACGATGCCCAGGGCGCTGCCGATGACGAAGGCCAGCAGCACTGGCGTGATCCCCATGAACAGCGACAGCCGGCCACCCAGCAAGAGGCGCGAGAACATGTCGCGGCCCAGTTCATCGGTGCCCAGCAGATGGCCGACGGTGCCGATGGGTTTCAGGCGCGAGAACATGGAAGCGGCAAACGGGTCGCCCGGCATTACCCAGGGTGCGGCGATGGCCGCCACGATCAACAGCAGCAGCACGGCGGCGGCGATCATGGCGCCGGGATTGCGCACCAGGCGCGCAGCGACGTTGGCCCAATGGCCGCGCGAGCGGCGCATGGCGGTGGCGGGCGCCTCGGCCGCCTTGAGTGAGGAGACGGGGGTGGAAAGATTCATGTCAGGCTCGCTCGATACGGGGGTCGAAGATGGTCTGCAGGATATCCACCAGCAGGTTCAGCGCCACGAAAAACATGGCCAGCACCAGGATGCTCCCTTGCAGCAGCGGCAGGTCGCGCTGGAAGATGGCCTGGTTGAGCAGGAAGCCGGTGCCGGGCCAGGAGAACACGGTTTCGATCAGGATCGAGCCACCCAGCAGGTAGCCCAGTTGCAGACCCATGACGGCCAGCGCGGTCGGTGCAGCATTCTTGACCACGTGACGCAATACGCCCGCATCCGACAAGCCGCGCGCTTTGAGACCGACCACGAATTCCTGCGCCAGGATATCGGCCACCAGCGCGCGCACGGTGCGGGCGATGATGCCCATGGGGATGAAGGACATGGTGACGGCCGGCATGAGCAGGTATTTCATATGCTCGATATCCCACACCCAGGCTCCCGAGCCATCGGGCCCGGCACCGGTGGCAGGCAACCACATCAGCTTGGAAGAGAACACGATCACCAGCACCATGCCCAGCCAGTAGTGCGGCACCGATACGCCCACCACCGAGATGAAGGAAGCGGCGCGGTCCACCCAGGAATTGCGGAAGTAACCCGCCACGAAGCCGAACAGCGAACCGAACACGAAGCCGATCACCGTGGCCACGGCGGCCAGCATGAAGGTATTGCCAACCGCCTTGAAGACTTCGGCAGCCACCGGGCGACCGGTGGCAATGGAGCTGCCCAGATCACCGTGCAGAGCGCGCCAGACCCAGCTCAGGAATTGCTCGGGATAGCTGCGGTTGAATCCGTAGAGTTCCATGAGCTGCTTCTGCAGATCGGCCGAGGCATCCGGTGGCAGGATCGAGACCAGTGGATCGCCTGGGGCGATGTGGACCAGCATGAAGCAGAGGAAGGCCACGCCCAGCATGATGGGCAGGGCGTAGAGAAGGCGTCGTATCAGGTAGGCGATCATGGCAGTTCCGGCGACGGGTCAGGTGCAGCGGCAGCAGTGCTGCGGAATAGGCTTGGTGCAGAAAACGCCAAGCATGGTGCAGAAAACGTCAGCGGCGCCGGGGCAGATACGGCGCCGCTGATGGGCTGGCTGCATCAGTCCATGTGCATGGTGGCGATGTCGATGAACCAGCTCTGCGGCTGCACCACCCCCTTGACCTTGGCGGAGATGGCGCGCGGACCGGTGTCGTGGGCCACCCAGACGAACGGTGCTTCGTCGACGATCTTGGCGTGCAGCTGGGCCAGCAAGGTGTCACGCTGCTTGGGATCGAAGGTGGTGCGGGCCTTGGCGATCAGGGCATCGACCTCGGGGTTGCTGTAGAAGCCCCAGTTGTTGGAGGTCGGCGGGGCGGCCTTGGTATCGACGAAGCGCACCATGGCGAAGAACGGGTCCATGGAAGCGAAGCTGACGTTGATCGCATTGGCACCATGTGCGCTCGGGTCCTTGGCACCGATACGCCAGTTGGTATAGAGCGTGTTCCATTCGATGACGTCGAACTGCACGTCGAAGAAGCATTCCTTCAGGTTCTGCTGCATGAATTCGTTCATCGGCAGCGGCTGCATCTGGCCGGAGCCGGAGGCCGAGATCTGCACCTTCACCGTCAACGGCTTGGCGGCGGAATAGCCGGCTTCGGTCATGAGCTTCTTGGCGGCGGCCGGATCGTACTTGATCTGGAAGCTAGGATTGCCGCGCCACGGATGGCCGGGTTCGACGGTGCCGGTGGCCTCGCCCATGAGCCCGCCCAGCAATTGCTTCATGGCCGGACGATTCACGCACAGGTTGGCGGCATGACGCACGCGCTTGTCCAGCCAGGGCGAGCCGGGCAGGAAGGACAACTGCCATGGCCAGACGTGCGGCTGCGGGTTGGAGTAGATCTTGAAGCCGCGTGCCTTGATGGCATCCAGCGCATCCGGGGCGGGCGCTTCGATCCAGTCGACCTGGCCCGACATCAGGGCGGCGGTGCGCGAGTTGGCTTCCGGCAGTGGCAGCATCACCACGCGGTCGATCTTGGGGCGGCGTGCCGGATCCCAGTAACCATCGTTCTTGACCACTTCCAGCCGCTCGCGCGGCACGAACTTGGCCATCTTGAAGGGGCCGGTGCCCGAGGCATCGGCTGCGAAGGCTGCCCAGGCCTGCTTGCTGCGCTCGGCCTTGTCGGTTACCGAGGCCGGCACCGCGGCCAGCTTCTTTTCCCACTGCGCGGGCGAAGCCATGAACAGGTTGGTCAGGTTGATGGGCAGGAAGGAATCCGGCTCGGAGGTGCTCAGCTCCACGGTCAGGTCATCGATCTTCCTGGCCGAGCGCAGGGTGGGCATCCGCGAGGCGGTGACACCGACCTGGCTGGGATCGAATTGCACGGCGTTCTTGTCGAGCACCTTGTTGACGTTCCACACTACGGCATCGGCGTTGAAGGGCGAGCCATCGTGGAATTTCACGCCGGGGCGCAGCTTGAAGATCCACTTGGTCTTGTCCTTGGGCTCCACCTGCCACGACAGCGCCAGGTCGGCAATCAGTTCGCTGGCCTTGTCGGCCTTGGACAAGTCCCACTGCGTCAGGCCGTCATACATGGGGATGCCGGTGAAACGGTTGCCCTCGAAGCCCTGGTCGGGCTGGCCCAGTGTGCGCGGGATATCGCCGGCGGTCATGGCGATGCGCAATACCTTCTCGGCATGGGCAGGCAGGCTGGCGAAGGCGCCGAAGGCCAGGGTACAGGCCAGCGTCAGGGTGGCGGTCTTGGGGAATTTCATATCGGTGCTTTCCTGGTTGAGAGACGACGATGGAAACGACGGATGCAACGGAATTGGCGCAACAACAAACACAGAACCGGAAGACGGGCCATCACGGCGTAGAAAAACTGAGGCCCACACGCTGGGCCGCATTGACGATGTGTTGCTGCATGGCCAGGCGCGCCGCCTCAATGTCGCCGGCCGAGATGGCGGCGGCGATGGCGCGGTGCTCGCTGGCCGGAGCCCAGATACGTTCGCGGTCGGCAAAGGGCACGCGCAGGCTGTGGCTGATGGGGCGCTCGAACTGGCGCACGACCTGTGAAAAGGCGGGATTGCCGGAAAGTTCGGCCACCAGTTGATGGAATTCCAGGTCGGCGTGGGAGGCGCTGACCAGGTCCAGATTCTTGAGCGCATCCTCGAAGCGCGCCTGGATCCCCCACAGGCGCGGCGTGGCGTGGGCACTGATGTGGCGCGCGGCCAGGGCGGCGGCGGCCGACTCCAGCGTGTAACGCAGCTGGAACACGGCGGCCAGGTCCAGTGCCGCCGCGCTCGTACCGCCTTCACCGGCCGGTGGCTGGGGCGGGGCCACGCGCCCCTCCTGGCGTTCGCTCACCAGCGTGCCCTTGCCGGGAACGGAGCGGATGAAACCCAGCGCCTCCAGCATCGACAAGGCCTCGCGCAGCGAAGCACGGCTGATGCCCATGGACTCGGCCAATTCGCGCTGGCTGGGCAACATCGCTCCCGGGGCATAGGTGCCGGAGAGAATCTGGCGTTGCAAGGTCTGTGCTGCAATATTGGGCATACTCATCGGGGCGTCCTCACTGGCCTGACTGGTCAGACCGCGAAGAACTCTTCAGCAATGAGCGTGCCAAGTACCTGCCGATCAGTCGCAAAGCCTTGTACAGCAAGACTTTGCAAGGTTCTTTAGGGGCTGGAGCCAGACCAGCCGGGCAGGCGACGATGAGCGTTCATGAGGCAGCGGCGCACCGCGGACGTGAAAAGTACTCCCGAAAACGGACGATGCATCCAACACCGAGAACGAAAAAAAGCCCGGCACGCGGCCGGGCTGCTACCTCATGCTCGATGAGCGATCAGTTCAATGCACTGCCGGCGTCACCGGCTCATGCTTGGCCACGAAGTGATACAGCAGCAAGGCGCTGATGCCGCAGAAGGCCATCACCGACACCAGCGGCAAGGCAGTGCCGTCATGCCACAAGCTCATGATCACCCCTGAGAGCACGCCCATGCCGAATTGCAGCGTGCCCATCAGGGCCGCTGCAGTGCCGGCCTGACGGCCTTGGTGCTTCAGGGCAATGGCGGTGGCGTTGGGACCGGTAAAACCATAGGCGGTGAGGAAGCCGAAGAAACCGAACAGCAACAGCGGCAGGCTTTCCAGGCCGATCAGTACCAGCAGCGCCACCACCAGCGCCAATCCGGCCGGTACCCATAGCACCTTGCCCAGCACGCGTTCAGGCGAACGCTTGACCACCAGGCGCGCATTGATCTGTGAGGCAGTGATCAGGCCGATGGCGTTGGAGGCGAACACGAAGCCGAAGTATTGCGGCTTGACGCCATGCAACTCGATCACCACGAACGGACCACCGGCGATGTAGGCGAACATGCCGGCCTGCACCAGGCCACCGCACAAGACGAAGGACATGAACTGGCGATGTCGCAACAGCCCCCAGTACTGGCGCAGCGTGCGGCCCAGGTGCAGCGGCTGGGCACGGGAGACATCGACCGTTTCGGTAAGGTACTTGCGCGTGCCCACCATGCACAGCAGGCCGAAGAGGGTCAGCACCACGAAGATGCCGCGCCAATTGGCAAAGACCAGCATCAGGCCGCCAATGAAGGGTGCCAGGATGGGGGCCAGGCCGAATACCAGCATCAGCATCGAGAACGCCTTGGCCGACCCTTCGGCCCCCATGCGATCGCGCACCATGGCGCGCGGGATCACCATGCCGGCGCTGCCGCCCAGGCCCTGGAACAGGCGCAAGACGATCAGGGTCTCGATGTTCTGAGCGAAGCTGCACAGCAGCGAACAGACGAAATACAGCGCGATGCCAAAGAACAAGGGTGGCTTGCGCCCGAAACGATCCGACAGCGGGCCATAGAACATCTGGCCCACCGCCAGGCCGATCAGGAAGGAGGCCAGCGTCAACTGGACCAGGTTGGTGCCCACGCCCAGGTCCTGGGCAATGGCGGTGAAGCTGGGCAGGTACATGTCGATGGCCAGCGCGCCCATCGCGGTAAGGGCGGCCAACACGGCCAGCCATGGGGGAAATTTGCCCGTGGAGAGCGAAGTATCTTGTTTGTGCATGTGGAATGGATGAGACAACTACACCTATGGCGTAGCCATGAGGCAAGCTGAGTGAAGCAAAATGAAGCAAAACGAACCGGGTAAGACCGCACGGCGTGAGGCCCACATTATAAATGGCCGTCAGCATTGCTTCAGGTAGCCAGATCAAGCAATGCGAGCAGGAGCGCGGTAGGTGCGCTGTGAAAAAAATGGCGCGAGGACAAAAAATGCGCACAGCCTTCGTGCAGGAAGGGATAAAAGCTGGCAAACTTCTTGTCATTATTCTCATAGGTCTGGAATCCGGGCTGGGAGCGGCCTAGCGTAGTACGAGCCGCACGCAGACCCGAGAGCGGTCCACGGCGCATTGCTGCACGACAAGAAATTTAGCCGCGGGGGGAACTCAATGCTTGGCCGATCTACGCCATCCACAGCAGGCGGGCCTGGAACGCGCTGTAGTCCAGGATGCAGGCCATCTGGTATGACCGGGCGCATCTTCGGTGGCCTCCGGTATCTCATCGCCGCGGTGACGGCAGCGCTGCTGCTCAACGGCTGCGAGCGCAACGACGAACAAGCCGCCACGCCCGAGACCAGCGCCGCAGCAGTCGGCGCACCGGTGGTTTTCTGGAAGGTCGCTACCCAGACCATCACTGCCCCGGTGGTCACGGCGCTGCTGTACCTGCTGATCTTCGGCCACGTGCTGCAGGATCGCGTGCAGGTCTATCCAGGCGTGAACTACACCGGCTTCCTGGTGCCGGGCCTGGTGATGATGAGCGTGTTGCAGAATGCCTTCGCCAACAGCTCTTCTTCGCTGATCCAGTCCAAGATCACCGGCAACCTGGTG
>NZ_BADI01001147.1:0-11408 GCF_000333555.1 Herbaspirillum sp. B65
TGATGGTGCCGCTGTTGCTGAGCGCGCCGCGAACCTCCAGACGGGTGTGGCCGCGTGCAGCCAGGGTGCCGGTGTTCTCCAGGCGACCGGCAGCCGTGACGATCAATTCGGTGTCAGCGACCAGCTTGCCGCCGTTGTGCGCCCCCACCCCCTGTTCGGTGGCCATGAGGTAGATGTGGCCGGCATACATGCCGCCCAGATGCGCGACGTCGATGGCGCGTAACGGTGTCGCATCCAGCGGCGCTACGCCAGGTACCACCTGTTCATGATCGGCACTGACCGCATTCAAACCGGTGCTGACCTTGACTCGGTTGGCCCACAGACCGGCATTGATGCGCACCGCACGCGCAATCAGGTCGGCGTAGTCGGCGCTGCCGGCCTGCATCCCGTCACCTTCGATGGAGAGCACGCCGCCGCCGACGCGATAACTCTCCAGGCTGCCTTGGTGGATGATGGGTGTACCGGTCGTCAAGGTCACGCGCGGTGCATTGATGAAGCCGCAGCCGGCACAGGTGATGCCGGCCGGATTGGCGATGATGACCTGGGCCTGATGGCCCGCCACCTCGATGAAGCCGCGCAGATAGCTGGGATCGGTCGCGTTGATCTGGTTGACGATGACCCGGGCGCCACCGCCGGCCAGCCGCGGATTGCCGGCGATATATCCGGCCAGTCCGGTCTTGCTGGCGCTGCCGGCATTGTTAAGGATCACGCCCCGCGCATCGACGTCGAAGCGGCGATAGCGGTTCACCGACAGACCGCGGGCATTGGGTTGCTGGATGTTGACCACCGGCACGCCATTGCCACTGCTGAGGACGCTAGCCTGTTGCGTCGGCGGGGCGTTGCGGTCGATCAGGATCTGCGCATGGACCACGCTGTGCCAGGCCAGTGCGAGGGCAATACTCAACCTCAATGCCGAACATCGCCCCGCACCTGACACCATCCTCCGAGCGGCACTGCGCGTGCCGCTCACGGCCTTGCCACTGATGACGGACGCCCTTTCTGCCACGGCCACCAGCATTGACCTATGACGATTGAAGACCAAGCGATAGCACTGCCGATTCATAGGACGCCCCCGTCGATGATGTTAAACCGGCGGATGCCGATTCGATTCGAGGGGCAGTCTATTTTTTGGAGGGAAATTTAAAAATCAGAATTCTCTGATTTTCAGGGAAGAGATAAAACGAGACATTGCGATGGCCTCATTTTTCTAACTATTTCATCGCCCACGGCACAGCTACTTTTGCCGGATGACATAAAACTTATGAAACCACGACATTGGCTCTCTCCCCTCTTGCTTGGCCTGGCAAGCTGCTTGCCTTATGCGGCAACCTCGGCGCAATCCATCGGCATCCATCAGGAACAATTACAGCGTGAACGGGAACGTATCTTGCGCCAGCAATTGGAACTGACACCCTATGTGGTGAATCCGGTTTTTCCATCGACGGAGGCAACGCCGCTTTCCTTCCCGGAAGAGGAGCAGCCTTGCAGTCGGATCGATGCGCTCGTCCTGCAAGGCAAAGCTGCGCAAGACTTTCAGTTTGCTCTCAGCGAAGTCCGGCAGCCGGCCAACGAAGGTGGCGCACTGGGCCGTTGCCTGGGCGGCCGTGGCATACAGATGGTGATCGCTCGCGTACAGAGCGCCATCATCGAACGTGGCTTCACGACCACCCGGGTGCTGGTGCAGCCGCAGGACCTCTCCAGTGGCACGCTGGTGCTCACGCTGGCGCCGGGTCGGGTGCGCAAGCTGCGCATGGCCGAGGATGCCGATCCGCGGGGCACGCTCTTGAATGCCCTGCCGCTGTCGGAGGGCGACATCCTCAACTTGCGCGCCATCGAGCAAGGTCTGGAAAACCTCAAGCGCCTGCCCACGGTCCAGGCCGATATCCAGATCACCCCTTCGCAAGAAGCTGATGCGCAAGATGGCGATAGCGATCTGGTGGTGCAGTATCAGCAGGCATTGCCGTTTCGGTTCTCGAGTTCGCTCGATGATGGTGGGACACGTGCGAGCGGTCGTTACCAGGCTGGCGTGACATTGACCTATGACAATTGGTGGACGCTCAACGATCTCTTCTACGTCAGCCTCAACCGCAGTCTTGGTCGCTATGGTGATCGTGGCAACCGCAGCCATACCGTGCATTACTCGTTGCCCTTCGGTGACTGGCTGCTGTCGGCCACCAGTTCGGCCAGCCGGTATCACCAAACCGTGGCCGGCGCTTTTGAGCCGGTGCGCTACAGCGGAGAAAGCGAGAGCGGCGAACTGAAATTGTCGCGGCTGGTGCAGCGCGATGGCAGCAGCAAGACCAGCCTGGCGGGCAAGCTCTTGCTGCGCCGCTCCTTGAACTTCATCGATGGGATTGTTCTGGGACCACAACAACGGCGCATGTCGGCCTGGGAGTTGAGTGTGCATCACCGGCATTTCATCGGATCGGCGGTGCTGGAAGGGAACCTGGGCTATCGGCGCGCCCTGGATCGTCAAGGCCAGGAGGCCCAGGATGCACTGGACCTGCCGCAGATCGTCAGCCGTTACGCTCTGTGGCTGGCCGATGCTGCATGGAATGTGCCCTGGCAATGGGGCGACGCCAGGCTGCGTTACAGCGGGGCCGCACGCGCCCAATGGAACCGGGGTGGCGTGCCGACCCAGGACCAGTTCGCCATTGGCGGACGCTATACGGTGCGCGGTTTCGATGGCGAGCTGACGCTACAGGCCGAACGCGGCTGGCTCCTGCGCAATGAAGTGGCGCTGGCCTTGGGCGCGAGCGGACAGGAGATCTATGCCGGTTTCGATACCGGGGCGGTAGCAGGTGCGCTGACGCAGAACCTGACTGGCCGCCGCTTGAGCGGGGTGGTGCTGGGGTGGCGCGGCAGCCTGGACAAGCTCGGCTACGAGCTCTTCGTGGCCACGCCATTGGCCCGTCCGGCAGGATGGGCGAGCGCCTCGGTGACGGGGGGCTTCAACCTGCAATGGACGTATTGAAGACGACAGAACAGAAGCGGCCGCCACCAAGGTGGCCTCGGGCGGCCTCGAACAGCGCGTGGCGGCAGCAGGACTACTGCTGGCGATAACGCCGCAAGCCCCGCACCGGCAGCTTGCTGGTTTCGATCAGGTTCTTCCTCAATGCACGCTTGTGCAGCACCGCGCCCCCGATCAGTGCGACGGCGGCCAGGATGATGATGAGAACATTGATGAGATCAAAATTTTGCATGATTCCCCCCTATGACAAAAAACGACAATGAGGACGACAACGAAAGCCGGGCTGGCCCGTGCCGACTGAGCCGGTCCGCAAAGCGCCCCCGGTAGCGCTTGCGTGGCCTGTGGTTGCGCCCGGCTGGTGAAAACCAGGCGCCTGTCCAGGCTAGACAGTAAATCATATAAATAATTTCCTGAATATTTCCCGTTCGCGCAACAAAAAGCACGACCGTTATATTTTTGTCGCCTTTTACCCTATAATCGTCCGACAAAAGCGGCCCTGCGCCTTGATAGAACGACAACCACGAGAGACGACCATGCCATCAGCACCTGCTTATCCCCAGGCACTGCAAGATTTGCGCCTGCCCATCATTTGCTCGCCCATGTTCATCGCCAGCGGTCCGGCGCTGGTGGCGGCCCAGTGCAAGGCCGGGCTGGTCGGCTCGTTTCCGGCGCTCAATGCACGGCCGGCCGAGCTGCTCGATACCTGGCTGAGCCAGTTGCAGGAAGAACTGGCCGAGTGGCAACAAGCGCATCCGCAACGCAAGGTCGGGCCGATCGCGGTCAACCAGATCGTGCACCAGTCCAACGACCGCCTGGCCCAGGACGTGGCCACCTGCGTGAAGCACCAGGTGCCCATCATCATCTCCAGCCTGCGCGCACCGCCCAAAGAAATGCTGGACGCGATGCACAGCTATGGCGGCATCGTGCTACACGATGTGATCTCGCTGCGCCACGCCGAAAAAGCGCTGGAAGCCGGGGTCGATGGACTGATCCTGGTGGCCGCCGGGGCGGGTGGTCATGCGGGAACGCTCTCGCCCTTCGCGCTGGTGGGCGAGGTGCGCAAGATGTTCAAGGGGCCGCTGGTGCTGTCCGGGGCCATCGCCACGGGCGATGCCGTGCTGGCGGCGCAGGCCATGGGCGCGGACTTCGCCTACATGGGCTCGCGCTGGCTGGCGACCCGGGAATCCAACGTGGATGAGGCCTACCGCCAGGCCATCGTGGAGTCGACTGCCGCCGATGTGGTCTACACCAACCTCTTCACCGGCGTGCATGGCAACTACTTGAAGAAGTCCATCGTCAATGCCGGACTCGATCCGGACAACCTGCCCGAGGCCGACAAGAGCAAGATGAACTTCGGCTCCGGCGGCGGCAGCAAGGCCAAGGCCTGGCGCGATATCTGGGGCGCCGGCCAGGGCGTGGGCCTGATGCAAGACGTGCCCAGCGTGGCCGAGATGGTGGACCGGCTGGAAGCCGAATATCGCGCAGCACGTGCCCGGCTGGCGCTGTGAGAGGCGCGGCGGGCTCATTGATGAGCTTGCCCCCTCGACGCAGTCACCAGCTCATCAATAGCATCAGTAAAACTAAGTAAAAGGGCGGGCCACGATAGGGGTCCGCCCTTTTCTTTTCACTGCAAGCGCGCCAAGTGGCCGGGAACGCGCCCAGTCCTGGCCAGTCCAAGCGACGCATCCTCTCGCTTGATGAGAGCCCCTGGACCCCGCCTGTACGAATCCTCTGTCGGACAAAACCTTATTTTTTCACGCACTTTGTAACGGACGGCACTTCTGATGCCCGGCTCGGTCGTACCTGTTCGCTTTGTGCATTCGCAAGGCGGCCAGTAGTGCTGTGGCCACTTTCACACGGCATCGCCCTGCGGCAAAAGAAGAGTCAACCATCCAATGCGAGGACCCTCACCATGACCAGCTTCCTGAGAACCAGAAAAGATCGTCATCCCAAACACGACAAGCCCCGTCTGCCGCATGAGCAGGACCAGAACGTAGATCGCCAGGATCCCGCGCGCAGCGGCCACCAGGTCGAGCGCCCGGAGATACGCCAGGCCTATGACGACATCCGCAAGGGCCAGGTCGATACCGACCTGCGCGGTACCGGCGGACTCGACGAAATCAACAAGGGAGCGGGCGGACGCGCCGCAGGGGCGCCGCCTAAGGAGCTGGATGAAAGTTAATTCAGCTAAATGATTTACGCGGACTGGACACGCCCAGCGGACGGCCTCACAGGCCCGAGCGGATGATCCAGTCCGAGACGATACTGAACAATGCTTCCGGCTTCTCCATCGGCGTCATGTGACCGCAGTCGCCGATCACTTCCAGGCGCGCCTGCGGTATCTGGCGCGCCATCTCTTGCGACTCTTCCACGCTGCGCAACTTGTCCTGGTCACTGCTGACGATGAGCACCGGGCAGCGCAACTGTTGCAGGTCTTCGGCATTGCTGTCGCGCAAGGTCTGCAACTGGCGCAGGAACACCTCCTTGCCATTGGCCAGCGCCATGGCTTGCAGCCGGTCCAGCAGCGCACGCTCCTGACTGCGCGCCGGGTGTAGCGAAGAGGCCAGCGCGCGCGAGGTCAAGCCCTTGAAGGGCGTGCGCTGGGCCAGTTCGATCTGGGCCAGCGTGCCTTGGGATTCGCGCTCGGTCTGCGGGCGCGAAGAGGTATTGAGCAAGCCCAGGCCGAGCACGCGCTCGGGTGCCTTGAGCGCCATGGCCTGGGCCACGAAACCACCCATCGAAAATCCGAACAGGACGAAGCGCTCCGGTGCCTGGCGCAGCACGGCGTCGGCCATGGCCTGGATGCCGACGTCCTGGCCGAGATCGCCAAAGTGCAGCGCGCCCAGGGTGGCCAGATCGTCCCGCATGTCGTCCCACAGGTGTTCATTGAGCATGAAGCCCGGCAGCAGGACCAGGTTGCGCATGGTGTGTTTTCCTTGCATCGGTAAGTCGAAAAGAGGCGTCATTGTAGGGCGCTACGGCCACTCTTGCAGGCCATGCCGCAGAACTACTGGAGCCATTGCGCGCGGCGGCTGGAGCCGGACATGGCCAGGCACAGCACGCCCAACAGTGCCAGCGCCGCCTGCAAACCCCAGCCATGGGCCAGGAAGCCGAACAGCGGTGGGCCGATCAGGCTGCCGCTATAGCCCAGCGTGGCCACCGCGGCCAAGGCGCTGGAGCCATGCCGGCCCGCCGCGCTGAAGACGAAGGGAAATACCGCCGCCACCCCGGTACCAGCAATGGCAAAGCCGAGGATGGCCCACACCATGCCCGGCGCGGCCACCGCCAGGGCCATGCCGGCGCTGGCCACGAGCGTGCCGATCCACACCACGCGACGGGCGTCGTAGCGCGCCTTCAAGCCATCGCCGACCATGCGCATGATGAGCATCATGCCGGCAAAAGCGGCGTAGGCCAGCGGGGTAGTGCCGTCGCTGGCGCCGATGTGGTCCTTCATGTAGATGCCGCTCCAGTCGGCTACCGATCCTTCGACGATGGCGCCGCAAAAGGCGATCACGCCCAGCACCACCAGGTGTCCATGGGGCAGGGCAAACAGTTTGCGCTCGGGATCGTGTGCAGGACGGTCATCGGGCAAGGCGCCATAGCCGGCATAGAGCGGATAGAGAAACAGCGCGGCCACCAGCAGGAAATGCCAGATCGGTGCGATGCCCATGCCGGCCACGGCGCTGGCGGTGAGGGCGCCGGAGAAGGTGCCCACGCAGAACCAGCCGTGCAGCATGGACATGATGGGCCGTCCGGCATCGCGCTCGGCCTGCGCGCCCAGTGCATTGATGGCCACGTCGAAGCAACTGGAGGCGGCGCCATAGACGGTGCAGACCAGCATCAGGGTCCACAGCTTGGGCGCCAGCCCCAGCAGCGGCAGCGACACCAGCAGCGCCAGGCCGGCATACAGGCTACTGTGGCGCGCACCATAATGGCCGGTGATCCAGGCCGCCAGCGGAAACGAGCCGACCGCGCCGATGCCGCCGCACAACAGCACCAGAGCCAGGGTGGCGGCATCGAGTTGCAGGTGGTCGCGGATAGCAGGAATGCGAGCGGCCCAGGTGGCGAAGACCACTCCCAGCAGCAGGAAAAACCAGGGGATGGCAAACTTGCGCCAGATCAGGCGCGGCGGAGAAGGGAAACGGGAAATGGACGGCTTGGTTGTCATCGATAAGTCATGAATGTAAACTGCGCATAATCATTTCTTTCCTGAAATGAATTTCAGTATTGCAAACCGCCATTATCCGACAACCGGGAACGCGCATCGCCATGCGCGGTCGGACCAGCGGCATGGGCTGCCCCTCGGGTGGCCATTCAGAGGTCGATGGATTGCAAAGGTTCACGGTGGGCGCCAGCTCTGCTGCCGGCGGCACCTTTGCGCCCCAGCTCTGAGCGATCATGCACGCTGCCAGCGGCTGCAATCTCGCAGGGACAGAAATGCCAGTTTCGGAACAGAACAAGATCTATCAGGAAATCATCGATGCATTGATCGCCATGCATCGGCTCACTGACGGCTATACGCCCAACCACGAAGACCAGACCGCCGAGCTGGCCGTGATGATAGGCCGCCACCTGAACTTGCCCCGCGGGCGCATCGATGTGCTGCACATGGCGGCCCAGGTGCATGACATCGGCAAGGCGCGCATTCCTCTGGATCTGCTCACCAAGCCGGGCCGCATCACCGCCGACGAATATGGCGTGCTCAAGACCCATGTGCAGTTCGGCTACGAGATCCTCAACAAGATCAGTTTCCCCTTCAACCTGGCCGAGATCGTCTGGTGCCATCACGAGTATCTGGACGGCAGCGGCTATCCGCGGGGCATCGGCGCCGAGGCGCTGCCCTTGGAAGCGCGCATCCTGACGGTGGCTGACATCGTCGAATCGATGTCGGCCGACCGTCCTTATCGCAAGTCGCTGGGCATGACGGTGGCCCTGGAAGAAATCCAGCGCCAGAGCGGCAGCCGGCTCGATCCCATGGTGGTGGACGCCTGCGTGCAGGTAGTCAAGCAGCAGAACTGGCGCCCCCTGGCCAACTGAAGCCTTCACGCCAGCCCTGCTGGCTGCGGGCAGCTTGGGCTACACTGGGCGCCACAACGACACCAAGACCGCTCGGAGACATCCCCCATGACCAGCACTGCTGCGCATGTGCCCTCGCCTTTCATCCGGCGCCATCCCATCCTGACGGCCCTGGCGCTATCGCTGGGCACGGCGGTGGCGCTGGGCCTGGCGCGCTTTTCCTATGCCCTGCTGCTGGCGCCCATGCGCGCCGACCTCGGCTGGCCCTACCTGGTGGCCGGCGGCATGAATACCGGCAATGCCCTGGGCTACCTGCTGGGCGCCTTGAGCACACCGCTGCTGATGCGACGCTTCCAGGCCCATCGTGTCTTGATCGCGGGCGCCTTCGGTACCGCGCTGCTGTCCTTCCTGCCGGCGCTGACCACCGACACGCTGTGGCAGTTGCTGCTGCGGATAGTAACGGGTGTGACCAGTGCCTTGATCTTCGTCTCGGGCGGACTGCTGGTCAGTCGCCTGGCCGCGCTGCACGCACAGCGCGCAGGATTGCTGCTGGGGCTGTACTACGGTGGCACCGGGATCGGCATCGTGGCCGCTTCCTTGCTGGTGCCACCGGTGATGCAGGCGGCCGTGGCCCAGGGCGCGCCCCATCCGTGGCAATGGGCCTGGGTGCTGCTGGGCAGCCTGGCCCTGGTGGCGAGCGTGGGCATGGCCTTGCCGGCGCGGCTGATGCCCACTGCGCCGGCGCAGGCCAAGGGCGCGCGCCATTGGCGCCCACGCAGCCTGGGCTTCGGGTTGGTCGGCTATCTTTTCTTTGGCTTGGGTTATATCGGCTACATGACCTTCGTCATCGCCCTGCTCAAGGAAGAAGGCATGTCCGCCTCGCGCATCACGCTGTTCTTTGCGTTGCTGGGTGCGGCCACCTTTGCCTCCTCGCGTATCTGGGCGCCGATGCTGGATCGCTTCCGCGGCGGGCAATCGCTGGCCATCCTCAACGGCCTGCTGTGCCTGGCCACCCTGTTGCCGGCCCTGACCGCCGAACCGCTGGCGGTGTTGGCGTCGGGCTTGCTGTTCGGTGGCTGCTTCCTGTCGGCGGTGGCCTCCACCACGGCCATGGTGCGCCATAACCTGCCCCCGGCGGATTGGCCAGCAGGCATCAGCGCCTTCACCATCATCTTTGCGGTGGGGCAGATCATCGGGCCGTCCATCGTGGGATGGATCGCCGATGGCGCCGGGGGCCTGCAACGCGGCCTGGTGTTTTCTGCACTGATGCTGCTGGCAGGCTCGCTGGTGGCGTGGCGGCAGCGGCCACTGGGATGAAGCAGGACGCTTGAAACAGCGCAGACTGGGTCTGTACGCCGCTTGACGTTTTCTGCACATCGGCCCGCAACGGTCGCTCAGGCGGGTTGCTGCCCCAGATGTCGGCGCAGGGCGTCGACCAGCGTGGCGCAATCCGCATCGGTGCCGATGGTGATGCGCAGGAATTGCTGGATGCGCTCGCTCTTGAAGTGACGCACGATGATGCCGTCGCCGCGCAGCGCTGCAGCCAGCTCGGCTGCGTCATGCCGGGGATGGCGTGCAAAGACGAAGTTGGCCGCCGACGGCAGCACCTCGAAGCCCAGCCCCTCCAGTTGCGCCACCAGCGCGGTGCGGCTGGCGATGACCATGCCGCAGGTCTGCTGGAAGTAATCTTCATCCTCGATGGCAGCTGTGGCGCCGGCAATGGCGGGGCGGTCCAGCGGGTAGGAGTTGAAGCTGTTCTTGACGCGCTCCAGCGCATCGATCAGGTCGGCATGGCCGATGGCGAAACCGACCCGCATCCCGGCCAATGCGCGCGACTTGGAGAAGGTCTGCACCACCAGCAGGTTGGGGTAGCGCTGCACCAGCGGGATGGCGCTCTGGCCACCGAAATCAATATAGGCCTCATCGACCACCACTACCCGCTGCGCATTGCCCTGCACGATGCGCTCGACGTCTTCCAGTCCCAGCAGGCAGCCGGTGGGCGCATTCGGATTGGGGAAGATGATGCCGCCGATGGCCTCGCCATGGCCCAGGTAATCCTCGGGGCGCAGCGTGAAATCCGCGCTCAGCGGCACGGGGCGGTACTCGACCTGATACAGGCCGGCATAGGTCGGATAGAAGCTGTAGGTAATGTCCGGGAACAGGATCGGCTTGCCATGTTGCAGCAGGGCGTGGAAGGCGTGCGCCAACACTTCGTCGGAGCCATTGCCCACGAACACTTCGCGCGCGCTGATGCCGTCGGCGGCATGACGGCGGGCGATGGCCAGCTTCAGTGGTTCGGCATCCGGGTTGGGATACAGGCGCAGGCTGTCGTTGACCTCGGCGGCGATGGCCTGCAGCGCCAGGGGCGAAGGGCCATACGGGCTCTCGTTGGTATTGAGCTTGACCAGGCGCGCGAGCTTGGGTTGTTCGCCGGGGGTGTAGGGCGTCAGGCGGCTGACGATGGGGCTCCAGAACTTGCTCATGAGAAATCGACCCGTGCCGGGCCACACAGAATTGAGGGAAAGCGCAGATGGTAGCAAACTTGCCGCCCCTGGGCGGGCTGCGCGGCAGAAATCTCAGAAATAGGGGCGGTAGCGCGGTCGGCGCGATTGCTGTTCAGGCTGCAGTGACGGCGGTAGCGGGCTGCTGCTGAGCAGGGAAATGGCGCGCCGGGCGATCTCGGGCGGCAGGCCGATCAAGTCCTGGCAGGCGCGTTGCAGGGCGGCCAGTGAGGCAAAGCCGGCGGCCGCAGGCTCGACCCCGGCATCTTCCATCCAGCACGGCGTGCAGCGGCATGTGGCTGGGATAGGTGACCCAGCGATAGCCGGCCAGCGCGGTCAGCCCCATGTGCTTGGCGCGCGGGCGCGGATGCTCGCCCGAGACCACCACCGAGAGCGGCTCTTCCGACAAGGGTTGGTAGTGGTACTTGCCAGGATGGTCTGACACGCTGGCGCGCGCCACCAGCAAGTCCAGATGGCCTTCGTCCAGCAAGCCCAGCAATTGCACGCTGGTGTCTTCGACGATGTCGATGGACAGTTCGGGATGACGCCGCTGCAAGGCTTCCACGGCCGGCACCACCAGTTCCGGCAGCGCACCCATGACCGCCCCGATGGCCAGCCGCCCGCCGCGCCCGGAGCGCAGCTGCGCCATCTCCTCGCACAGCGATCCCAGGTCGGTGGCCATCAAGCGCGCATAACGGATCACGCAATGGCCGAACTGGTTGGGGATCAGGCCGGACTTGGTGCGCTCGAACAATTGCGCATCCAGCATCGATTCCAGCTCGGCCAGCGACTTGCTGGCCGCCGACTGCGTCATGGCCAGGGCACTGGAGGCCTTGTGCAGGGATTGGTGGTCGTCCAGGGCGATGAGCAGTTGCAACTGCTTCATGCGCAGACGGGACAGAGACTGTTCAAGCTTTGCT
>NZ_BADI01001146.1:0-14848 GCF_000333555.1 Herbaspirillum sp. B65
ACGCCACGTTCCGTTCCCATCTGGCTACCTGCGGCTGCGCTTCTCGTACGAACCATTGACCGTGTAGTTACTGTAGCCCGTCGCCGACGCCAACGTGCCATTCGCCGCGCTGGCATTACCCAGCAACACCGTGGCTGCACCCACATTGCTGATGGCTGCGTTCGTCGTCGTGTCGTACACCTTGTTCGATGCCGTCACGTTCGCTACCGTCACATTGGCCTTTGCAATATTGGCCGTCATGTTCTGTTGCGTCGTCCCAGACAACGTGTAGTTTCGCCGCCGGTGAAGCGCTGCCGCTGCAACAGGATCAATTGCGCCTTCAGGGCCACGCCATCGAAGCGCGCATCTATGCCGAGAATCCCGAGAAAGGCTTCCTGCCCGCCATCGGCACGCTGACCCATCTGCGCTGCGCGCCGGCGGTGGAGTTCACCCTGGCCGCCGCCGGCGCCACGCAACCGGCGGCGGTGCGCATCGATTCCGGCGTACGCGAGGGTGACGCGATTTCGCCCTTCTATGATCCGATGATCGCCAAGCTCATCGTCTGGGGCGCCGACCGCCAGGCCGCCCTGCGCAACCTGACGCGCGCCCTGGCGCAATACCAGGTGGTGGGGCTGGCCACCAATATCGGCTTCCTGCAACGGCTGGTCGCGGGCCAGGCCTTCGCCACGGCCGAGCTCGACACCGGCTTGATCGAGCGCCACCGCGACAGTCTCTTCCCGCCCCTGTCGCCCCCGCCACCGACACGCTGGCGCTGGCCGCCGCCGCCCTGCTGCAGCAGGAACGGCAAGCCAGCACCAGCCATGATCCCTGGGCCCAGACCAGCGGCTGGCGCCTCAACACGCGCCTGGTGCGCACACTCTGCTTCGAGGATGACGCCGGCAAGCACAGCGTACAGATCGAGTACGCCGGCGATGGCCAGCACTGGCAATTGCAGATCGCCGACCGCACGCACACGCTGGAAATCCATACCGCCAGCGCAGAGCGCCTGCTCATCACGCTGGATGGTCGCACCTTGAATGCTACGGTGGTACGCGAAGCAGAGTGCTGGCACCTCTTCGATGCGCACGGCCAGCGCAGCCTGCGCTACCTCGACCCGCTGGCCCACGCCGGCCACACCGAAGCCGAAGGCGGCCGCCTGACCGCGCCCATGCCCGGCAAGATCGTCGCGCTGCTGGTGGAGCAAGGCGCCAGCGTCGCCCAGGGCGCAGCGCTGCTGATCATGGAAGCCATGAAGATGGAACACACCATCACCGCCCCCGCCGCCGGCACCGTCCAGGCCTTGCTCTACGCGGTCGGCGACCAGGTCGCCGAGGGCGCGCAGTTGCTGGACTTCAAGGCCGCCTGAAGCGCTTGCCATGAACGCCCCCGCGCTGCACCTCGCCCCCTCCATCCACGTGCTGGAGCGGGGCTGGCTATCGTCCAACAACGTACTGCTGTTCGGCCGCGATGAAGTGGCCATGATCGATAGCGGCTACGTCACCCACGGCGAACAGACCCAGACCCTGGTGCGCCACGTCCTGCACCAGCGCGGCCGCGAGCGCCTGGACCTGCTCATCAACACCCACCTGCACTCCGATCACTGCGGCGGCAATGCCGCCCTGCAGGCGGCCCACCACTGCCGCATCGCCATCCCCGCCGCCGAAGCCGACAAGGTGCGCCACTGGGATGAAACAGCCCTGAGCTACCAGGCCACCGGCCAGCGCTGCCCGCGCTTCGTGCATGACCAGGTCATCGCCAGCGGTGACGTACTGCGCCTGGGCGAGCTGGACTGGACCGCGCTGGCGGCGCCCGGACATGATCCCCATGCCCTGCTGTTCTACTGCGCGCAGGAAGGTGTACTGATCTCGGCCGATGCGCTGTGGCGCAATGGCTTTGGCATCATCTTCCCTGAACTGGAAGGCCAATCCGGCTTCGAGGAAGCACGCGCCACGCTGGAACTGATCCGCACGCTGGACGTGCGCACCGTCATCCCCGGCCATGGCGCGCCCTTCCATGACATCGACGATGCGCTGGAAAAAGCCTTCTCGCGCCTCGACTACCTGCAAGCCGACCCGCTGCGCAACGCCCACAACGGCATCAAGGTGCTGGTGAAATTCCTGCTGCTCGAACGTGGCCGCATTGCGCTGGCCCAACTGCCGGCGATGATGCGCGACATCCCTTTGCTGCGCATCACCAATGCGCGCTACCTGCAGATGGAAGAGGAGGCGCTGGCCCGGTGGTGCGTGGCGCAACTGGAAAAAGCCGGTGCCGCCCGCAGCGATGGTGTCTTCCTATTGGACTGCTGACACCGGCCCGGCAGGCAGGGCGGTCATGCTGGTATCATTTCCGGCTTCTCCTTATGCTTCTGCCTAACGCTCCCGACACACCATGAACGATACCGTTGCCCTTCCCTCTTCCGCCCAACGCGTGGCCGACCTGCTGAGCGCCATGGGTCACGACAAACCGGTCGTGATGCTGCCCTCGACCGGCCGCACCTCGGCCGAAGCCGCTGCTGCCGTGGGGTGCAGCGTGGCCGAGATCGCCAAGTCGATCATCTTCCGCCGCCTCTCCGATGACGCGCCGGTGCTGGTCATTGCCAGCGGCGCCAACCGCGTGGACGAAGCCAAGGTCACCGCACTGACCGGCCCGCTCGGCAAGGCCGACGCCAAGTTCGTGCGGGACGCCACCGGCTACGCCATCGGCGGCGTCTGCCCGGTCGGCCACGTCATCAAGCCGATCATGCTGATCGACCGCGACCTGTTCAACTTCGACAGCGTCTGGGCCGCAGCCGGCCATCCGCACGCCGTCTTCAACCTGAGCGCCGCGCAACTGGAAAAGATGACCGGCGGCACCGTCGCCGATGTACGCTTGGAAGCGGTACCACAGGCCGACTGATATCATCGACACACCNTATTGCCNGCCATCCCAGCCCACGGAGATCGCCAGATGAGCCTGCCCAAGAAAGTGAAGATCGTCGAAGTCGGCCCCCGCGACGGTTTGCAGAACGAGAAGGAAACCATTTCCGCCGAGGTCAAGATCGAGCTGGTCAATCGCCTCTCGGCGGCGGGCTTCCCGAATGTGGAAGCGGCCTCCTTCGTCTCGCCCAAGTGGGTGCCACAGATGGCGACCTCCGCCGAAGTCATGCGCGGCATCACGCGCAAGCCTGGCGTGATCTACTCGGCGCTGGTACCCAACATGAAAGGCTTCGACGCAGCGCTGGAAGCGGGCGTGGATGAGGTCGTGATTTTTGGTGCTGCCTCGGAGGCGTTCTCGCAGAAGAACATCAACTGTTCCATTGCCGAATCCATTGCCCGCTTCGCCGAAGTGGCCAAGGCAGCCAAGGACCATCGCAAGCGCTTGCGTGCCGCGGTCAGTTGCGCCTTCGGCTGCCCCTACCAGGGCGAAGTGCCGCTGGAGGCAGTAGCCGACGTGGTGCGGCGTTTCCGTGAACTGGGCTGTGACGAAATCGACATTGCCGACACCATTGGCGTAGCCACTCCCGGCAAGGTCCGCCCGGTGATGGAAACGGCCATCCGCGAATTCCACATCGAAGGCTTGTCCGGCCACTTCCACGATACCTATGGCCAAGCCCTGGCCAACATCTATGCCAGCTTGCAGACGGGCATCAGCATCTATCACGCCTCAGTCGCGGGATTGGGAGGCTGTCCTTACGCCAAGGGCGCGACCGGGAATGTGGCTACCGAAGATGTGCTGTACATGATGCATGGCCTGGGCATCGAGACCGGGGTGGACCTGGATGCGGTGGTGGAGGCTGGGCAGTTCATCTCGCAGCAATTGGGGCGCAAGTCGGTGAGTAGGGCGGGGAATGCGATGGTGGCTAAGCGGGTGGGGTGAGGGCCACGTAAGTCAATCCATCTAGAACTCATTTCTTTCTGGGTTTAATAATTCGCGATATAGCTCGTAGCTCTCTTCTTCAAAGCAGACGAAGTTAACAGTTTTGATAGCGTCACAGCTCTGCTGAAACGACTGAACTGCATCTATGGCGATGCACGCAGCGAGCCTCTTAGGAAACCGATATGTTCCAGTCGAGATATTGGGAAAGGAAATGCTTTCCATGCCGAGAGATTTTGCAAGATTGAGACATTGAAGATACGTCTTTCTCAAAAGCTCCTGTTCGCCCTTCTTCCCTCCCTGCCAAGTCGGACCAACGGCATGAATGACATATTTGGCGGGAAGCTTTCCAGCGGTCGTTGCCACTGCATCTCCCACCTCACACCCTCCTTGTCTCGCTCTTATCCTCGTGCATTGATCTAGTATTTCCGGCCCACCTTTACGGTGGATCGCTCCATCAACACCGCCTCCACCCAACAGCGAGGTATTGGCGGCGTTGACGATGATGTCAACAGGAAGGATGGTGATGTCACCCCTGACGATATTGATCTTGCTCATTGGTACGCTCAACGGCTTCCTTTATTTTGAAAAGTACATGTCCGCAATCATCTCGACCACGCACCGTATATCCATACACTAGCGATTAGTGCATATACCCCAACCACAACTACGATATATATTTTCTTTCCCAACGGAGATGCCTCTTGCCAGCGTTGCTCTCGCGTCTTCCCAAATAAGTTAAAGAGAATTTCTCGTACCCTCATAGCTAGTCCTTTTTCTTTTTAATCGAATCGTCGTAGTTAACCAGAGAAATCCCCGCGCCCGTACTTGAGCGACTTTCGCTCAGACTCCACTTATCAACCATGATTCTCAAATTTTCATCGATTCGAAAATTCGGATCAGGTCAAAGCGAACATTCCTCCTATTAGCAAGGACTCTCCCCCAGAAAAAACGTAATTCAAATAGTGGAGGCAGTCTGGATATAGGCTTCTATACGTTGCAGCCTAGTTTGATTTTCGGGATGTCTGCGCTTATAAACAGAAACAATGGCCTGCACATATCGCGCAAAAGTAATTCGATCAGAGAAGAATTCTGGATAGGTCAACAGGTAACTATCGGGTTCGACATACGCCCTAAAACGAGCATTGACCGGCCACGATTCGTAACCTGGATGCCTGTCATCGCTACGTCTTTCAATGATCCAACCAGGCTCACCTTCTACTCCTCCAAAAAAATCATCCGTTGAGAGCAACCTCTCAAGTTCCCCCAAGCGATGATCGGCCATCATTATGTCAAGACAAAACTTTAGTGCCGCATCTTTATCGTGGCATGGATCAAATCCGCCAAAAGCCTCTACAAAATAGTCCATATTAATTTATTTGATTGGGTGTACATTGCTGATAAACGGCGCGCCGGTTATTGGATCGAAATTGATATACACACCATCGTGAATGATCCATTCATTGAACAGACGCTCATTGAGACTGATGTTGAAATCCCTGATGGCCTCGTTGAGCTTTTCGTAGGCGGGGAGCGGGGCATCGCGCACCGCCTTCCAGGCGGCGCGTCGTTGCTGGTAGTCGCCATTGACACAGTCGTCAGCGTCGATGCAGCCAGCCGGCTTGTCCGGCTCGCGCGGCACTTCAGCCGTGGGGCGCGCTATGCCGAAGACATCCCATATCCGGTCGCTGGGCAGATAGACAAACAGCTCAGGCAATGCCGGCAGGATCGCGGTTTCCGTACTGGACTCAGGAAGTGGCTCGAGATACGCAAGAACGACACCGATACCACCGGAGGAGTAATCTCGCCTGCGGACTTCCCGGTTTTGAAGTCCGAAGAACCGACCAGGCGGTAGTTGATGATCCTGCGTCCCGGCTTGTTCTCTCTGGACGTCTCGAAATGCGCATTATGGTTGTTGATCGTATTAGCGGAATCGAATGCGAATTTAGCGGACTCTTAAATCCTGAAAAATCAAATCTCGCCACTACTCAAGAAAAAAGACAAATCTCTCATCCACATTAAGTCTTTCATCAGCTTCGTTTATCTCGGTAAAAAGACGCACGATGGTGTCATACACTCGTCCCAATCTCTTCTTCGAGACATCTGAATTTTCCCAATGTAGAGTTACTCCGCCCGTCCCCCCCGCACTTAATAAGTCCCAAAGAGCATCTAAATTGTTGCCATAGTAGGGGCCAAAATCTAATGCAGACGAAATAGTCCGATGAAAATCGAGCTCGGTTTGAATCAGTCTTCCATCAATATAGACTTCATTTTTTTCAGTCATAACCGCTCCTGTTTCCATGTCCCAACTGGCGAAAATGTATTGTAATGATCAGTGGTGATATACAAAAGTCCGTCATTCGAGAACAGCAATCGGGTCCCTGGCTACTTTGATCTCATTGAATTTCTCTCATGGTCGACGTCGACAGAACGATATCGCGACAAATCCAAATCCGATTAGTGCACCCAAAAATCCTGCACTCTTTAACCGGTGCTCAATGTTTGCACTATCTATGCTTTTCCAGAATGCGGTCGACGTAACGTGTTCAATGAAGGTCACTTGTGTTTGACTGGCACACCGCGCGAATACGCCGCACCAATCTCTTATTAGTGGATCTAGCAAGAGTTCTTTTAGGATCGGTGCGACAAACAGATCAATGACTGCAACAAGACATAGCATTGCGCAGATAAAGATTGCCATCACACACAAAATCCGAAAAATGCTTTTTTTATAGTTTTGTCTCATTGTTGGCCCCTTTGAACCTGATCCTTAACAGTATTTCCCGCGGGCTCCTGCGCAAAACTAGCCCCCCCCTCCTAGCATACCGGGAACCGCACTAGGTCCATTTCATTTCAATATGCTTCACATCCTGGCCCGCCCGGACCAAGACGGCATTGCCAGACAAGGTGCTGCCCAGCTGGCTGGCTGAAGCTGCTGGCGTCGTCTGTCCTCACCGAGGTCGCCGTCTGGAAACCGCCTGAACTGTGCTGATGCTGGTCGCGGGCGCTGCCGGCCCAACGGGCCAGTGTTGTTGATGGCGGTGCCGTGATTTCCCACTTTTCATGATGAACAAGGGATTACCCTAGCAATTTGCAATGTTAAGGATTACATTTTTAAGCCCGAATTCACTCAGGATCTTGAGCCTCGTAACGTGGAAGAAAAAAAACATCTTGTACCGAGCATTGCGGATAAACCCACTTTCCCCAATTTTCGATGAGCCATTTTCTCGATAGAGTGTTCCCTGTAGGAGAACCTGAATCTAGGGGAAGTCGCACCAGAACCAAGCCGGCCTTCCTGCCAGACGAAACGACTAAAGCATGTCTAGTCCTGTCATCCGCTATGTCCACCAACATGAAATCGACAAATTCTTCGTAAGGCCATACTCCTTTAACCCGAAAAATTGCACCATGCATGATGTACTCACAGTCTTCCAACGTAACTAATTTTTTCCACACCATTATTTAATCCTCAAGTCGTGTCCGCCACTGGAGTCTTTACTCCCTTCAACCGGGCTCATATTCATTTTAACTTCCTCTACGTGTTTTCCTGACTTAGCATTAACTCTTTCAAACCGACCATGTTGTGTATCTAAGGCGTATAGGTAGCCGTCCTTTCCATCGTACACGTCCCGTCCATTCAATTTGGTAAGTTTTCTGTCTTTTACCCATTGCTGACTCTCGACGACCAAAGACGCCATTTTCTTAGTTTGAGCAACTCGCTCACCCATTGGTAAAAAAGCCAGTTCTTTCTCGAAGTCTTCAACACTTTTCCCATTTGGAAGTTTTGTAGAGACAGTTCCTGCCGGAGTCGAAGAATATTTTCCATTAGAAATACTGGATATCTTTGCTCGAAGCGAATTTAACGACGCCACAACCCCCGCAGGATTATCAATCGTCGCCGTCAACTCACTCAACAAATGCTCCAACAAGGATGCATTCGCCCCGAGTGCTTCCAATTTCGGGAACTGCGCAGCTAAATCATTTTCCTGCTCGTTAAGCAATTGCCTGACATACGCCTTCTGCTCATCCGTCTTGGCATAGACCATTGCCAGACCGATATATGGGTATGCGACTTGGCCTCCGCGGATCTTGTCTTGGCAGCTCTGTAACGTGGCGCCTTCACCCTGGCAGGCTTTATCCAAAAGCAAATTAAATGCGACCTTCTGCTTCTCAGTTTTCTCTTTTAGCTCTTCGAAGCATGACGAACTCGTGCCGCCAGAACATCTACGCATCCCCTCCACAAACGCGAAGGTGTTGCTTCCCAAAGCATTATTTTCCGTCTCCAACTGTGCCGCCAAGGTCGCATTGGCAGCATCCCCACTCCCTGCAGCAGTCGCGATACCTCCGACAATACTGGTAACGAGATTCTTCCTGCCCTCCTTCTCTTCGTTACTAAGGCCATCAACAGAACCGAGCAAGTTATTGATGACGCTCCCCGCTGAAGCCCCAAGCGCGCCCGCTGCGCAGCTAGCATCCTTTGCCATCGCTCCCGCGCACGCCACCACTCCATGCAACGCGACGCGCGCTGTCCCACTATCCAGACTATCGGCGACCTTCTTGACCTGTTCTGCGCCAAGCCCCTGTAAATAATTGACGGTCGCCGCTTGAACGAGCTGCGAAGTGGATCCTGCCAAGTTTCCCGTAAAAGCGCCCGCAATCGCCGTGACATATTTCCGATAGTCTCCCGTACTGGACCACTGATCTGCATCCAGATACTTATCTGCAAGACTGCGCAAGCGCGCATCATCACGCTGGTCTATTGGCTTGGAACGTTCATCCTCTATCGCCGCATCCAGCTTTGCCTTGGCGGCATCAGCTTCCTTGGCGCGATTATCAAGGAAGGTACCCAACTCCCGCGTAAATGCTGTTGCAACGGCAACTCGATTCTCAATCTCCTCCTTATTAAAAATCCGCTTGAGCGCATTGCTCCCCTCCTTGCTGCTACTCACCTCCCGATTCACCGAGGCGATAGCCTGCTCCGCCGTCTTGCCCGTCAGCTCCTGCTGTTTCTTGTCATCGGTAATCGTGATGACTCCGCCACTGACGGCGCTCCTGGTTGTGCTTGACGCACTACCGTTGGCTCCAACAACCACCGGCGGGGTCGCCGATAGGCCGCCATCCTTGCCTGTGCTGTAACCCACGCCAATGCCCACGCTCTGCGCGTCATACTGCGCAATGTTCTGGATATCGCTTTGCGTCAGCGTCTGCGTGGTCAAGCTGTTCTTGTTGGCCGCCACGGCCTTGTCACTACTGGCGATCAGCGCGCCCTTCAGATCCGTGTTGCCACGCACATTGATCTGGAACCCACCATCACCCGCCTTGATGCCGGACTGTTCCATCACGCTGGCATAGTTGCTGTTGATGTTCGACTGGCTGTAGTTGACGCTGCCGCCCATCTTTCCCGCGCCCACCGAAACGCTCCCACCCAAGCTTTGCTGCCGACTCTGGAAGGTACTGCTGTCCTGCTGGCTGGCGATGTTCAGATTGCCTTTGCCGCTGGTGCCCACCTCCATCTCCACCTGCTTCCCCCGCACCACTGCGCCGCTGATGGTCGTATCTGTTCCAGAGACGATGGTGAGCTTGTTACCCGCGTCAACATGCGTATTGACCTGCGTAACTTCAGCGCCTTCACCCTTGCCCCGGCTCCCCGAGTCGCTGGCTGTGAACAACAAACCGTCGGTGCCAATGGAGATACCTACCGATCCCGAAGCACCGCTGTTGCGGCTGTGCTGCTCGGATGTTTCTTGGGCCGCAATCAGTCGGACCTCATTGGCCGCCTTCAGCGTGGCATTGACGCCCGCCTTGATGTCGCTTCCCTGGATCACGATGTTGCTGTCGGCGCCACCGCCTTGGGCGCTGATATTGACGCTCCCGCCCGCCGACACGGTCGAACCGCGCACCGTATTGCTGGTCTGTTCGGATCGGCTCTGGCTGCTGCTTGCACCCAGGCTGAAGGCCAGGTTGATGCCGCCGACCTTCTCTGCGGCATTGGCATCTCGCGTAGGAGCCTTCCCTGTGACAGGGTCCGCTGGACCCGTGACGATCTGGTTGGCCTTGCCGTCAATCGTCTGGCCTTGTCCGGCGATGACGGCGTCTATCGCATTGGAAACCGATAGCCCGGCGGTCGCACCAGCCAATGCCTGCATCCGTCGATCCTTGGTCTTGCTTGCGGCCTCGGCCATCTGGCCTACCGTCTGGATGGCCGACAATACCGGGCTGGTCACCGCCACCGTCACCCCTTGCTGCCGGAATTTGTCTTCGATAACGGTTCTGCTCGCCTGCTCCGCCGCCCGAATCTCCACCGACCTGGCCGCAATATCGATATCCCCCTTCGGCGCCAGCACATCACTCCCCACCTGCGTATATCGATTGCCCGCCACAATAGTGACGTTGCCTTCCACACTGCCAATCGTGGAGGCAGCAGCGGTCTGCGCCCGTCCATCCACATCACGACTCTGAACGCGACTACCCACCGTCACCCCCAAGCCCGCCCCCATCACCCCACTGGTGCGCTCCTGCCGGAAGCTGCGCCGGGTACTGCTGTCGATCGCGGAAGCAATGTTCACATCCCGTCCCGCCACCACCGCTGTACCCTGCGTGGAGACGACATCGCTTCCCGTCACCTTCACATCCTGGCCCGCCCGGACCAAGACGGCGTTGCCAGACAAGGTGCTGCCCAGCTGACGGCTGAAGCTGCTGGCGTCATCCGTGCGTACCGTCTTGGCACTGAGGATGCCGCTGCTGCTGCGCTGCACCTGGTCGCGCACACTGCCTGATGCGTTGGCAGTGCCGATCTGGATGTCGCGTCCGGCTTGCGCTTGCAGCACGCCCTCGGCCACGATCTGCGTTCCCTGGGTGATGACATCCTGACCCGCCTGGATGCGGATGTTGCTGCCGCTGACCTGAGTGGCGACCTCCTGGCTGCCAGTGACCACGGCCCGGTTCACGCCCACTTCGGTGGTGCCATACGCACCATTGCCACGGTCCACCAGATTCGGGCCAGTCAATGTGCGAACCCAGTTGCTGCCGCCCCGGTCATTGGCCCAACGGATTTCCTGGCGGAAGTATTCCGTCACCGCCCCAAAGTTGACATCGCGTCCCGCCACCAGGCTCACGTCTCCCCTGGCTGCGATCACGGCGGCATTGGCCGTGAAGTCGCGGCCTGCCGCTATCACCACGTCCTTGCCGCTGACCCTGGCAAGCTGATTGATGTTGCGCCCGACGGTGGTGGCGTTGGCCGTGTCCCGCTGGTGCTGGTGAGGGCGATGTCTCGTCCTGCGCGCAGGATGAGCTGCTGGTCGGCATCGATGCTGCCTCCGGCATTGTCGATATCGCTGGCGGCGGCGATATAGACATTGCCGCCCACGATGCGTCCACCCAGGTTGCGGAGGTTGTCGGCACGCAGGGAAACGCCACTGCGCGCAGCAATCGTGCCGCCACGGTTGAGGATGTCCTGCGCGGTCTGCAAGGCCAGATCGTTGCCGGCGATCAGGGTCTGCTGGCCGCTGACCTGGATGTTGGAAGGGTGCAGGTACACCTGCGGCACCAGCACTTCCTGGGTGCGGCCATCGGCCAGCGTTACCGTCTGCTTGACCAACCAGACGATGTCCGTCTTGAGCTGGGCGATCTGCGCCTCGGAGAGGGCAATGCCCAATGCATAGCGCTGGGCCTGCGCTTGTTGCAGGCCGGCTTGCATCAGCGCCAGGTATTGCGCTTCGTTGCTGTTGAAGCCCTTCAGATAACGCTGGCCGGTGGCTTCCTGGATCTGGCGCTGAATCAATTGCTGTTCATAGAAACCATCGGCGAAGCGCTGGACCTGCGGGGCGGGGCCGGACTGTTCCCGGATGCGCTGGATCAGGAAGTCCGAGGACAGCCAGTTGCGGTTGCCGATGAAGCGCGCATCGGTCTGTACCAGGGGCGCAGTCGGGGTGCTGTGGTTGACCTGGTAGAGCGCATTGATCGGCAGGCTCACATCGACCGCAGGGGCGCGCAGGTCGGTGGTTCTGCCGGTGGCCGGCAGGGGCTGCGTGGGGGCCGTGATGGCGGCCCGGGAAATGGCGTCCCGCGTGGAACCGGTGCCGTGCGTGGGGGTGACCTCCAGCTGGAACTGGGTTTCTATCGTTTGGGAAGCGTAGGGCGCGCTTTCATAACGGCGGTCGTCTGCCTTGTAGTCGTGCTCCTTGACGAAAGTGCGCTGGGCCGTTCCTGTCGACGTTATGGTCTGCCGGCCCAGGGGACCGATGTTGTTGATGGTGGTGCCGTTGATACTGTCCGCGACCAGCGCGCCGCCTGCAATGAATTGGCTGGCATAGTTGTTGACCACGCCCGCCACCAGGTCCATGCCGCCGCCCGAGGTGATCATGCCCGGCGCGCTGCGCGTGACGATGGTGCGACGGATCTGTTCGGTGCCATCGTGGATGATCCATTGATCGAACAGGCGCCCATTGAGACTGATGTTGAATGCCCTGATGGCCTCGTTGAGCTTTTCGTAGGCGGGGAGCTGGGCATTGCGCACCGCCTTCCAGGCGGCACGTCGTTGCTGGTAGTCGCCATTGACACAGTCGTCAGCGTCGACGATGCAGCCAGCCGGTTTGTCCGGCTCGCGCGGCACTTCAGCCGTGGGGCGTGCTATGCCGAAGACATCCCATATCCGGTCGCTGGGCAGATAGACAAACAGCTCAGGCAATGCCGGCAGGATCGCGTTTTCCGTACTGGACTCACGAAGTGGCTCGAGATACGCAGGATCGACACCGATACCACCGGAGGAGTAATCTCGCCTGCGGATTTCTCGGTTGTAATCAACGGGCGGGCCATAACGGTCGAAAGGATATTCTGCCGAAGGAAGCAATAGGCGGAAGTTGTCCTCATCGCCCATCGCGCGCCAGTTCTCGGGCGCGATGATCTGGCTGTTACCTATACTGATGAGCCTTGCCTTGTCTCCCGAGATGAAGTCCGATGAACCGACCAGGCGGTAGTTGATGATCCTGCGTCCCGGCTTGTTCTCTTCGGATGTCTCGAAATGCGCATTATGGTTGTTGATCGTATCGGCAGCGATGCGCAAGCGACCATCGGCATTGATGGTGGCGCTGCTGTTGTTGACGGCGCGGGCGCGGCCCACGGCTCGGTAGTCCTGGCCCAGCGTGCCGCCGATGGCGATATCGCCCACCGAGTACAGCAGCGCCTGTTCGCTGTTGTGAATCTCGCCGGCGCCGATGTCCAGCCGTTCGCGTGCAGCGATGACGGGGGCGCGCAGGACGCCCTCGACGATTTCTGGAGCGTTATGCAGCACGTCGGCGCGGATGGCGAGGCGGTCGCCATAGAGGCGGCCGGGGCCGAGGTTGTCGAGCGTGCCGGCTTGCAGGCGCGTGGTGACGCCGTCGATCAAGCCACGGTTGAGCAAGGTGCTGGCTTCGGTTGCCGTGAGCAGTACCTCCTTGCCGAGCAGGGCGGCGCCGGCATGGTTCTCGATGCCCTTGGCGCTGATGCTCAGGGACGCACCGGCAGCGGTGGTGCCGTAGTGGCTGAATCTGCCGGCGGTGCGAATGTCGATGTTGGCGCTGGCGGCGGTCTCGCCGCGCTGCTCCAGATCGCGCACGACATCGATGCGCAGATCCTGGTGGCTTAACAGCAGACCTTTTCCGATCAGGGCCGCGGCGCGCAGGTCGAGTTCTTCAGCGGCGACGATGCGGCCATCGTCGTTGTCGATGATCAGGCTGCGATTGGGGGTGCTGTCGCTCACCCCTACCTTGCCCTTGGACGAGAGCAGGCCGCGACGATTCTCTACGCTGCCCACGGAGTCGATCTTGAGCAAGCGGTCGGTGCGGATGGCGCCCTGGTTGTTGTTGACGTCATTGGCGCGGATGGTGACATCGCGTCCTTCGATGCCTTGCTCCTTGTCCTGGGTGTCGTCGTTGCGCAGGGTGCGGGCCTGGAGGGCGAGGTCGCTGTCGGCGCGCATCAGGCCTTGGTGGTTGTCCAGCGTCCCGCCTGCGATATCGATGCGCATCGTACTCTGCGCTTGCAATTTGCCTGTGCTGTTATCGAGGCTATTGGCGTCGATGTTGAGCGCACCTGCCGTGACCATATCACCGCCCTGGTTGTCCAGGCGGCTTAGCTTCAGGTTGGCCTCACCCACCACGACCACCACGCCGCTGCGATTGATGAACGGCCCACTCTCGATTCGCAAGCCGCCACCGGCGCGCAGGCCCTGGTCCTTGCCGGAATGGGTGTTGCGCAGCGCCTGGCCATGGGTATCGATCTCGACGGTCTTTCTGGCTTGCAGCAAGCCTTGGTCGTTGTCGATCTCGCCGCTGGCAATATTCAGCTTGCCCTTGGCGGCGATACGGCCCTCGGCATTAGCGAGTTCGCCGCTGGCAATGCGCAGATCCTGCTGCGCAACGACCACGCCGCGCTGGTTGTTGAAGCGCTGCCCGCGCGTCTCCAGCAGCACGTCTTGGCCAGCGATCGTGCCGGCGCTGTTGTCGATGCCGGTGGCGGTCCATGTGAGGGCTGTTGCGGCCAGGATCTGGCCGTGGTTGGTGCTTTGGCCTTCGGTGGCAAGCGTGAGCGCGGCGTTTGCAGAGCGCAGCGTGCCGCGATTGTCCAGCGTGCTGGCGGTGAGGCCGAGGGCATCGTTGGCGCCTATTTCTCCGGTGTTATTGAGTTGCTGCTGGAGCGCCAGTGTCATGGCCGCAACAGCGGTCAGCTTGCCGCTGTTGTGCAATGCCGATGCATTCAGGCGCAGCGCTTGCGCGGCTTCCATCGTGCCGCTGTTGAGAGTGCTGCCGCTGGTTTTCACATCGATGGTGGAGCGCATCGAGTACAGCGCATTACGGTTCTCCAGCGCAGCAGCGCGAAAGTCGATGGCGCCAGCCGCACCGATCTTGCCGGTGTTGAGCACATTGCCCTGGATCTGCATCGCCACGCTGCCGGGTGTGACGACGCTGCCCTTGTTGTCGACCGCCGCCGCATCGATAGTGATGTCGCCGCTCGCCTGGAGTGTCTGTCGTTATGAGTG
>NZ_BADI01001145.1:0-4893 GCF_000333555.1 Herbaspirillum sp. B65
CAGCAGGGATTCGATGGTGAGAGGATCGCTCAGGCGCTCGGGGGCAATCCCATCCAGATCCGCCAGCAGATGCTGGCNGCGTGCAGGAAAAACCGTCACGCTCACTTGTGGCTTCCACCGCCACCCCACGAGCACCGGAACGGGTGGACGACCAACTGCTGCCGGAAGACGAGCGAGTGCCGGAAAAATCAGTCGTAGTCCAGTTGTACAGCGTGGAGATCGCAATGAGAAACAAGGCGTAAAGCACGAACACGACTTTCATGGGGCATTGTCGGGTCTGGACTTCGAACGCAGCGTACTCTCCGGTGGTCCGCTGGGCATCATGCAAGCCTGCATGGACGTGGTGGTTCCCTATGTCCACCAACGCCAGCAGTTCGGCCAGGCCATCGGTGAATTCCAGCTCATGCAAGGCAAGCTGGCCGACATGTACAGCACCATGATGGCCTGCAAGGCCTACGTCTACGCCGTGGGCCAGGCCTGCGACCGCGCCGACAACACTGACAAGGTGCGCGCCCTGCGCAAGGATGCCGCCGGCGCCATCCTCTACTCGGCCGAGAAAGCCACCTGGATGGCCGGTGAAGCGATCCAGGCGCTGGGTGGCAATGGCTACATCAATGAATACCCGGTCGGCCGCCTGTGGCGCGATGCCAAGCTCTATGAAATCGGCGCCGGCACCAGCGAGATCCGCCGTATGCTGATCGGCCGCGAACTGTTTGCCGATACGCTGTAAGCGCGAGCGAGCGCCATCCTCTTCCCTCCTGCAAGGACTACCATGAGCAATCCCATCGATTTCTACTTCGACTTCAGCTCGCCCTACGGCTATTTCGCCGCGGTCGAGATCGACAAGCTGGCCGCCAGGCATGGCCGCAGCGTCAACTGGCACCCCATCCTGCTGGGCCCGATCTTCAAGGCGCTGGGCACCAACTCGCTGGTCAATATCCCGCTCAAGGGCGAATATTCCAAGCACGACATGGAGCGCACCGCGCGCTTCCACAACATCTTCTACCATGCCCCCAGCAACTTCCCCATCGGCAGCCAGGTCGCAGCCCGCGCCACGCTGTGGGTGCAGCAGACCCAGCCGGCCAAGGCGGTGGACCTGATCAAGACCCTCTACAGCGCCTACTTCACCGAAGACATCGACATCAGCGTCACCGACCACGTGCTGCGCATCGCCGCCGATGCCGGCATCGACCGCCACGCCCTGGAAGCCGCGCTGGCCTCGCCGGAACTGAAGGAACAACTGCGCCAGCGCACCGAGGCCGCAGGCAAGGCCGGCGTGTTCGGCTCGCCCTTCATGATCGTCGATGGCGAAGCCTTCTGGGGCTTCGACCGCTTCCCGCAATTGGAAGCCTTCCTCAAGAACGGAAAGATCTGATGAGCCACAAGAAAGACAAGTCCGGCCCCTGCCCCTGCGGCCAGCCCAGCTTCGACCAATGCTGCGGTCGCTTCATCGGTGGCGGGCAGATACCGGAGACGGCCGAATTGCTGATGCGCTCGCGCTACAGCGCCTTCGCCCTGCGCGACGAAGCCTACCTGCGCGCCACCTGGTTCCCCGACACCCTGCCGGCAGAAGAGTTGACCAGCGAGACCGACGTCAAGTGGATAGGGCTGGACATCAAGAACCACCAGCACGCCAGCGACAGCGATGAAGCCACGGTGGAATTCGTGGCGCGCTTCAAGGTGGCGGGCCGTGCCCACCGCCTGCACGAGATCAGCCACTTCGTGCGCCAGCCGGATGCCACGGGCCAGTTGCGCTGGTACTACGTAGATGGGCGCTTCCCGGACGATTGAAGCTTGCTTCACCTCACGCGCCCAAACAAGCGCCCGCCAGCCGACACCACAACAAGAAACTGAACAAAGAGACGAAAGACGACCATGCCGCAGATTGAAAGCAAGCTCAACCCGCGCAGCGAGGAATTCCAGCACAATCGCCAGGCCATGCAAGTGCTGGTGGACGATCTGCGGCAAAAGGTCGCCGCCATCGCCGAAGGCGGCGGCGCGGCGGCGCGCGAGAAACACGTCGCCCGTGGCAAGCTGCTGCCGCGCGAACGGGTCCAGATGCTGCTGGACCCCGGCACGCCCTTCCTGGAGTTCTCCCAACTGGCCGCCTACGGCATGTATCGCGAGCAGGA
This sequence comes from Herbaspirillum sp. B65, assembly GCF_000333555.1. NCBI lineage: Bacteria > Pseudomonadati > Pseudomonadota > Betaproteobacteria > Burkholderiales > Oxalobacteraceae > Herbaspirillum > Herbaspirillum sp. B65. Next base: position 2,133 of record NZ_BADI01001145.1, read on the forward strand.
CCGCGACGGCCACCACAAGGATGCCGCGCCCTCAGCCGGCATCATCACCGGCATCGGTCGCGTGGCCGGCCAGGAATGCGTGATCGTCTGCAACGACGCCACCGTCAAGGGCGGCACCTATTACCCGATGACGGCCAAGAAGCACCTGCGCGCGCAAGAGATCGCCCAATTCAATCACCTGCCCTGCATCTACCTGGTCGACAGCGGCGGCGCCAACCTGCCCAACCAGGATGAAGTCTTCCCCGACCGCGACCACTTCGGCCGCATCTTCTACAACCAGGCCAACCTGTCGGCCCAGGGCATCCCGCAGATCGCCGTGGTGATGGGCTCCTGCACCGCCGGCGGCGCCTATGTGCCGGCCATGAGCGATGAATCCATCATCGTCAAGGAACAGGCCACCATCTTCCTGGCCGGCCCACCGCTGGTCAAGGCCGCCACCGGCGAAGTGGTCAGCGCCGAGGAGCTGGGCGGCGGCGACGTCCACACGCGTCTGTCCGGTGTGGCCGATCACCTGGCCCAGGACGACACCCATGCGCTGGCCATTGCCCGCAACATCGTCGGCCACCTCAACCGCCGCAAGCCGCAACAACTGGCATTGCGCGCGAGTGTGGAACCGAACTACCCGGCCCATGAACTGTATGGCATCATCCCCACCGATACCCGCAAACCCTTCGATGTGCGCGAAGTGATTGCGCGCATCGTCGACGCCAGCCAGTTCGATGAATTCAAGGCCCGCTATGGCACCACCCTGGTCTGCGGCTTTGCGCACCTGCAAGGAATGCCGGTGGGCATCATCGCCAACAACGGCATCCTGTTTTCGGAATCGGCCGAGAAAGGCACGCACTTCATCGAACTGTGCTGCCAGCGCAAGATCCCGCTGATCTTCCTGCAGAACATCACCGGCTTCATGGTCGGCAAGAAGGCCGAAAACGAAGGCATCGCCCGCCACGGGGCAAAAATGGTCACAGCCGTTTCCACCGCCAAGGTACCCAAGCTGACCGTCATCATCGGCGGCAGCTTCGGCGCCGGCAACTACGGCATGTGCGGCCGGGCCTTCTCGCCGCGCTTTTTGTGGATGTGGCCCAATGCCCGCATCTCGGTGATGGGGGGCGAACAGGCCGCCAGCGTGCTGGCCACCGTCAAGCGTGATGGTATCGAAGCGCGCGGCGGCAACTGGAGTGCCGAAGAAGAAGCCGCCTTCAAGGAGCCCATCCGCGCTCAATATGAAACGCAGGGCCATCCTTACTATGCCTCGGCCCGCCTGTGGGATGACGGCGTGATCGATCCCGCCGACACGCGCCAGGTGCTGGCGCTGGGCTTGTCGGCCGCCCTGAACGCCCCCATCGAAGAGACCCGATTCGGCGTGTTCCGCATCTGAACCGCGCCACCGAGGAGACACCATGTTCACCAAGATCCTAGTCGCCAATCGCGGCGAAATCGCCTGCCGCGTGGCCGCTACCGCGCGCCGCATGGGCATCGCCACCGTGGCCGTGTATTCCGATGCCGACGCGCACGCCAAACATGTGGCCGCCTGTGACGAAAGCGTGCATATCGGCCCGGCGCCGGCCAAGGAAAGCTATCTCTGTGGCGACAAGATCATCGCCGCCGCGCTGGCCAGCGGCGCCCAGGCGATCCACCCCGGCTATGGCTTCCTGTCGGAGAACGCCGGCTTCGCCCAGGCCTGCGCCGAGGCCGGCCTGGTCTTCATCGGCCCACCGGCCTCGGCCATCGACGCCATGGGCTCCAAGTCGGCCGCCAAGGCCTTGATGGAAACCGCCGCCGTGCCGCTGGTGCCGGGCTATCACGGGGCACGCCAGGAAAGTGACTTCCTGCGCAACGAAGCCGACCGCATCGGCTATCCGGTGCTGCTCAAAGCCAGTGCCGGCGGTGGCGGCAAGGGAATGCGGGTGGTCGAGCGCAGTGAAGAGTTCGACGCCGCGCTGGCCTCCTGCAAGCGCGAAGCGATCTCCAGCTTCGGCGACGACCGCGTGCTGGTGGAGAAATACCTGACCCGCCCGCGCCATATCGAAATCCAGGTCTTCGCCGATCACCACGGCCATTGCGTCTATCTGTTCGAACGCGATTGCTCGGTACAGCGACGTCACCAGAAGGTGCTGGAAGAAGCGCCCGCCCCCGGCATGAGCAGCGACCGCCGTGCCGCCATGGGCCAGGCCGCCGTGGCTGCGGCCCGGGCCGTGGGCTACGTGGGTGCCGGCACCGTCGAATTCATCGCCAACCAGGATGGCAGTTTCTATTTCATGGAAATGAATACGCGCCTGCAGGTCGAGCACCCGGTGACCGAGATGATCACCGGCCTGGACCTGGTGGAATGGCAATTGCGGGTCGCCGCCGGTGAAGCGCTGCCGCTGCAACAGGATCAATTGCGCCTTCAGGGCCACGCCATCGAAGCGCGCATCTATGCCGAGAATCCCGAGAAAGGCTTCCTGCCCGCCATCGGCACGCTGACCCATCTGCGCTGCGCGCCGGCGGTGGAGTTCACCCTGGCCGCCGCCGGCGCCACGCAACCGGCGGCGGTGCGCATCGATTCCGGCGTACGCGAGGGTGACGCGATTTCGCCCTTCTATGATCCGATGATCGCCAAGCTCATCGTCTGGGGCGCCGACCGCCAGGCCGCCCTGCGCAACCTGACGCGCGCCCTGGCGCAATACCAGGTGGTGGGGCTGGCCACCAATATCGGCTTCCNTGCACGGCTGGTCGCGGGCCAAGCCTTCGNCAACGGCGAGCTCGACACCGGCTTGAT
>NZ_BADI01001144.1:0-6626 GCF_000333555.1 Herbaspirillum sp. B65
ACTTCTTGATCTTCTCTTCACGCTCGACCACGATGGACAGGGTCGGCGTCTGCACGCGGCCCACGGTGGTGAGGTAGAAGCCGCCTTCCTTGGAATTGAAGGCGGTCATGGCGCGGGTGCCGTTGATGCCGATCAGCCAGTCGGCTTCGCTGCGGCAGCGTGCGGCATTGGCCAGCGGGAGCATTTCTTCATCATCGCGCAGATGGGCGAAGCCCTCGCGGATGGCGCCGGGCGTCATCGATTGCAGCCACAGGCGCTTCACCGGCTGCTTGGCCTTGGTGTATTGCGCGATCAGGCGGAAGATCAGTTCACCTTCGCGGCCCGCGTCACAGGCGTTGATGAGGGTGGTCACATCCTTGCGCTTGATGAGCTTGGAGAGCACCTTCAGGCGCGACTCGGTCTTGGCAATCGGATTGAGCGCGAAGTGCGGCGGAATCATCGGCAGGTGGGTAAAGCTCCACTTGCCGCGCTTGACGTCGTATTCCTCGGGGACTGCGATTTCCAGCAGGTGACCGACGGCCGAGGACAGGATGTACTCGTCGGATTCGAAATACTCATCGTGCTTGGTGAAGCCGCCGAGCGTCTTGGCGATGTCGTTCGCGACAGAGGGCTTCTCGGCAATGATGAGGGTCTTGCTCATAAGTATGGGTCTCGGTGGTGAGAGGTCGGTTGCTAGCGGTTGCTGGCGTTGTGCGGAAAATGCACCAGCCTCAAGTGGGGCCGGAATGTCCCGAAACAACGTCAAGTCATCCTGGCGGGGAAACGATCAGCGGCGGCAAGCTGCGCAAGTGGCCGGCGTTTCATTGCCTGTGGACAACACAATTTTATATAGTAGCCAATATCGGGCCAATGCGGGGGAATGATAAGCGTGATGCAAATGAAACGGCAAGCACAAGGGCTTGCCGTCTCGGTGTTTCATACGCTTTTATACGCATTCATACGAATGTTGCTTGATATGAAGCAACAGGCATGATTTGCGGCGTCAGCAGCCTGTCAGCCTGGCACCCTCCCCACCAGACCGGCCGCTGATGCTGCCTGTTATATCAGTGTCAGTGCAACAGGCGCGGCTCGGTGTCGTCTTCGTCGAGGAACAATTCCTCGAACATCAAGCCATCCGGTTCCTTGCCCTGGCTCCACAAGACCATCAGCACGATGACCTTGAGCTTTTCCAGGGTGATGGGGGCTTCGCCGGCAGCCAGGGCGCGTTCGATGACGATCTCGCGCTGGATCGGGTCCAGCATCTTGGCCGATTCCAGGAACTGGATGAAACCGATGGCTTCCACACCCAGCACATCGCTTTCCTGGCGCGCGTAGATACGGGTGCCGAAGGAGAAGGCGGTCTGTCGGGGATAGTTGTCGGCGAACTCATGATTGGCGACTTCAAGATCGGTCAGCCATCCGAGTGCCTGGGAGATTTCATCTTCTTCGAAACCAATCGCGGACAGCTTCTTGACGAGCGCCTCGGGTTCGGGGCAGGCATCAGGGCGATAGTAGGTTTCGTACAGGTAAACGAGGACATCAAACATGTTCGTACTCTATCGCGAAGGTTATGAATGTACAAGTCAGCCAAGTCCAGTATGGCAGGATTTGCGGCGCTGCGGGGATTAATTTCGTCATGCCAGGCGCCGATAGCGTGCCCCGGGCAACAGCTCCACCAAACCCTGCAGTTCCAGCGTGAGCAATATTCCTGCCAGGGCGGCCACGTCGAGCTGGCAGCGTTGCGCCAGGGTATCGGCGTCGAGCGGATCATGAGCCATTGCCTGCAGGACAAGCTTGCTTGTCGGATCGACATTGTCATCGGCATTGCGCTCGCTGGATATTGTCATCGGGACAGCTTGCTGCAACGACCAGCCAGGCAATTCATCCAGCATGTCCTGGGTGGTCTCCACCAGCTTGGCGCCCTGGCGGATCAACTGATGACATCCCTTGGATAGCGGCGCATGGATCGACCCCGGAATGGCAAACACATCGCGCCCCTGCTCGGCGGCCATGCGCGCGGTAATCAAGGAGCCCGACTGCGCCGCCGCCTCCACCACCAGCACCGCGCGCGACAAGCCCGAGATGAGCCGATTGCGGCGCGGGAAGTTGGCCGCCAAGGGTGGCGTGCCCAAGGCATATTCACTGACGATGCAACCGCCCTCGGCAATGCGCTGCGCCAGTGCGCGATTGCGGCGGGGATAATCCAGATCGATACCAGTACCGATCACCGCCACGGTCGAGCCGATTCCCCGCAAGCCGCCTTCATGGGCCGCCGTATCGATACCCAGCGCCAGCCCGGAGACGATGGTCAAGCCTGCCCGGCTCAACTCTTCGGAAAAACGCGCCGCGTGCGTGATCCCCTGAGTGGTGGCATTACGACTGCCCACCACGGCCAGCGCCGGCGCCGCCAGCAGGGCGGGATGGCCGCGCAGATACAACAGCAAGGGCGGATCGGCAATATTGAGCAGGCTCTGCGGATAGGCGGCGTCAGCCAGCGTCACGATGGTCTGCCCCGGCGCCTGAGCCCAGGCCAGCGTGGCTGCAATACGCTCGCGCTGCACGGTCGAAGGCGCACGCAGCAAAGCCGTGGCCACCTGCGCCGGCACCACCGCGCACAGCGCAGCATGATCGGCCTGCCAGATGCATTCAGGCAGCCCGAACGTCGACAGCAGCCGGCGCGCCAACGAGGGACCGACACCCTCGGTGAAGCTCAACCGCAACCACGCCGCCAGGCTGGCGGGATCGTCTGCGGTCAGGCCAGCAGGCTGATCGATATCCTCAGAACGTAAATGATTTAGCATGATGAACCTTTCATGAGCTGCGACCACCCCGCCCACAGCGCCATGCGGCTTGGCCCAGCGGGCAGGCAGGGCGCGGGCTGTGATACACTTTTCCAACTTGATCGGGAAACACCCCTGGCCACCGGGTCCAGCAACAGCGCCGCCAGCCAGGACCACGATTGTGCTGCGGCCGCGCTTGAAGCGTCGCGTTGTGGCCACATTTAAAACATCATTCCCGAAATGAATTCCCCGGAGGCTCGCAAAATGTCGAGATCCGGTCCGTCCAAGGTCCCCTGAGACCGAACTCCAAGATTGCCGAGAAATAAACGTATGGCCCAGCTCAACATCCTCCGCTACCCCGATCCACGCCTGCACAAGGTGGCCACCCCCGTGACCGTCTTCGACGAGCGCATCAAGAAGCTGGTGGCCGACATGGCCGAGACCATGTACGCCGCGCCCGGCGTGGGCCTGGCCGCGACCCAGGTCGATGTGCATGAACAAGTGGTGGTGATCGACACCTCCGATGATGGCAAGCACCTGCAAGTCTTCATCAACCCGGAAATCCTCTGGGCCAGCGAAGAAAAGCGCGTCTACGATGAAGGCTGCCTGTCGGTGCCCGGCATCTACGATGGCGTGGAACGCCCGGCGCGCGTGAAGGTCCGTGCCTTCGACGCCGATGGCAAGGCCTTCGAAGTCGATGCCGATGATCTGCTGGCGGTCTGCATCCAGCATGAAATGGATCACCTGAAGGGCAAGGTCTTCGTCGAATACCTCTCGCCATTGAAGCGCAACCGCATCAAGACCAAGCTGCAGAAGGAAGAACGCGAGATGAAGAAGAAGGCAGGCTGAACCCACCGCCCTTCATCGCGCAAAAGACAACGCCGGCCAGGGTCCCCCCTGCCGGCGTTTTCTATTGATTCTAGTGATTCTATTGATGCAAGCCATGCATCAATCCAAGACATTGATGCGCAGCCTTACACGGCCACGAAGCGATACACCCCATCCTCACCCAACATCCGCTTTACCGCGCCGTCGTACCAAAGCTTGTGCAGATGCGCCACCGCCTCGCCCAGCGCAAAGGACAACTGGTGCGTATCGAGCGGTCGCTTGAACATCACCGGCAGGATATCCACGCCGGTCTGCGGCGTGGCGCAGGCCTCCAACACTTCGCCCAGGCGCAGGCGGTGATGCTCGTTCAATTGCGCAATACGCGTATGCAGGCCGCGGAACGGCTTGCCATGCGACGGCAGCACCAAGGTATCGGCCGGCAGGTGGCCATACTTCTGCAATGAATCCAGGTACTGCTGCACCGGATTGCTCTCGGGCTCGATGGCAAACACCGACACATTGGTGGAGATGCGCGGCAACACCATGTCACCCGAGATCAGCACATTCAATGGCCGGCAATACAGCGACACATGCTCCGGCGAATGACCGAAGCCGGTGATGACCTCCCAGTCGCGTCCACCGATGCGCACCGCATGACCATCCTGCATCCGGTGATAGGCGCGTGGCACCGCCGGCACCAAGTCCTGGTAATAGGTATTGCGCCCTTGCAGCGTGGCGATGGTATCGGGATCGACCAGCCCGTGACGCTGGAAGTGCGGCGTGGCCGCCGTGCCTTCGGCACCGGGCAGGGCCGCCGACATCACGCGAGCGAACGCATAGTCACCGGTACTCATCCACAGCGGCGCCTGCCAGCGCTGGCACAGCCAGTCGGCCAGGCCCACGTGATCCGGGTGGCAGTGCGTGACCAGCACGCGCAGGATGGGCAGGCCATCGAGTTCTTCGACAAAGATGCTCTCCCAGGCCTGGCGGGTCTCTTCGGTGGCGATGCCGCAATCGACCACGGTCCAGCCGCGCTGGCGGCCTTGCTCAGTCTCTACCTCATCTTCCAGCAGCCACAGGTTGATATGGTTCAGCGCAAAGGGCAGCCCCATGCGCAGCCAGCGCACGCCGGGCGCGACCTGCAGGGTGTGGCCGGTGTCCGGCATGGTGTCGCCGAAGGCGTAATCGAGCTGGGATTCAAGGGCATTCATCAGTCAACCTGGCGATCAAGAAGAAAAGAAAACGAGAACAGAAAAACCGAACATTGCTCCTGAGGCAAGCACTGCATTTTCTGCTGGACGACAGGGCACAATATACTTTACGTTAACGTAAAGTGCCAGACTAACGAACGTCCAACTGAACGTCCACCTCGCCCATGCCTACCTACACCATCACCGAACTGGCTGAAGAATTCGCCATCACCCCGCGCGCGATCCGGTTCTACGAAGACCACGGCATCCTCAATCCCAAGCGCGAAGGCGTGGGTGGGCGCCAGCGCGTCTATCCGGCGCGCCAACGCACGCGCCTGAAGCTGACGCTGCGCGGCAAGCGCCTGGGCTTCACGCTCGCCGAGATCAAGGATCTGATCGACATGTACGAGTCGCCCAAGGATACCCAGCCGCAACTGCAACGCTTCCTGGGCCTGCTGCAACAGCATCGCGAAAAACTGGAGCAGCAGCGCGAAGACCTGGATCTGACCCTCTCCGAAATCGCCGCCCACGAAGAGGAATGCCGGCAACTGCTGGCCGCTGCCAAACCCAGGAACGCGACCAGCAAGAACAAACGCAAGATCTGCGCCGCCTGATTGACGTTAACGTCAGGCAATTCCGCTTTTCCGTCATCACCACAACACCACAAGAAACCATCATCCCACCAGGAGACACCCATGATCCACCTGCCCGGCCTCAGTTTCGATCACGGCGACGACATCGCTGCCCTGCGTGAAGCGGTCGCGGCCTTCGCCCAGAGCGAGATCGCCCCACGCGCCGCCGAGATCGACCGCAGCGACCAGTTCCCCATGGACCTGTGGAAAAAACTGGGGGAACTGGGCGTGCTGGGCATGACCGTCGGCGAAGAATACGGCGGTGCCGGCCTGGGCTACCTGGCCCACATCATCGCCATGGAAGAAATCTCGCGCGCCTCGGCCTCGGTGGGCCTGTCCTACGGCGCCCACTCCAACCTGTGCGTGAACCAGATCAAGCGCAACGGCAATGAAGAACAGAAGCGCAAGTACCTGCCCAAGCTGATCTCGGGCGACTTCATCGGTGCGCTGGCCATGTCCGAACCCAATGCCGGTTCGGATGTGGTGAGCATGAAACTGCGCGCCGACAAGCAGGGCGACCGCTATGTGCTCAACGGCAGCAAGATGTGGATCACCAATGGCCCCGATGCGGACGTGCTGGTGGTCTATGCCAAGACCGATCTGCAAGCCGGCGCGCGCGGCATGACGGCGTTTCTGGTCGAGAAGGGTTTCAAGGGTTTCTCGGTGGCGCAAAAGCTGGACAAGCTGGGAATGCGCGGCTCCCACACGGGCGAACTGGTGTTCCAGGATTGCGAGGTACCAGAAGAGAACGTGCTGGGCGGTGTCGGCCGTGGCGTCAATGTCTTGATGTCGGGTCTGGACTTCGAACGCAGCGTACTCTCCGGTGGTCCGCTGGGCATCATGCAAGCCTGCATGGACGTGGTGGTTCCCTATGTCCACCAACGCCAGCAGTTCGGCCAGGCCATCGGTGAATTCCAGCTCATGCAAGGCAAGCTGGCCGACATGTACAGCACCATGATGGCCTGCAAGGCCTACGTCTACGCCGTGGGCCAGGCCTGCGACCGCGCCGACAACACTGACAAGGTGCGCGCCCTGCGCAAGGATGCCGCCGGCGCCATCCTCTACTCGGCCGAGAAAGCCACCTGGATGGCCGGTGAAGCGATCCAGGCGCTGGGTGGCAATGGCTACATCAATGAATACCCGGGTCGCCGCCTGTGGCGCGATGCCAAGCTCTATGAAATCGGCGCCGGCACCAGCGAGATCCGCCGTATGCTGAT
>NZ_BADI01001143.1:0-8706 GCF_000333555.1 Herbaspirillum sp. B65
GGCACTCCTCAGCAAGATGCGCAGCACGCGCTCGCCCTCGGCATCTTCGCCCTCGACCGGCTGCGCCCCTTCCAGCAAGACCACGAATTCGCCGCGCTGGCGGTTGGCATCCTGTGCCAGCCAGGCTGGTGCCTCGCCCAGCGGGCAGCGGTGGATGTGCTCGAACAGCTTGGTCAGTTCGCGCGCCAGCACCACCTGACGGGTGGGGCCGAACACCTGCAGCAGCGATTGCACCGTCTCGACGATGCGGTGCGGGGCTTCATAGAACACCAGCGCGGCTTGCAGATCGACCAGCTCTTGCAGGGCGGTCTCGCGCTGGCGCGTCTTGACCGGCAGGAAGCCGACGAAGAGGAAGCGCGCATCGGCCAGGCCCGAAGCCGACAAGGCCGTCACCGCCGCCGACGCCCCCGGCAGCGGAATGACCTGGAACCCTGCTGCGCGCACGGCGTCCACGACACGGGCGCCCGGATCGGAGACGGCAGGTGTGCCGGCGTCGGAAACCACGGCCACGCGCTGGCCGGCCTGCAGCCGCTCGATGATCTTGGCGGCGGCTTCGCGCTCATTGTGTTCATGGGTAGCCAGCAACTGTTTGGACAAGCCATAGCGCTGCAGCAACTGGCTGGTATTGCGGGTATCCTCGCAGGCCACGGCATCGGCCAGGGCCAGCACGTGCAGGCCGCGCAGGCTGATGTCGCAGACATTCCCGATGGGCGTGGCCAGCACATATAATGCCGACACCGGATAGGTTTGCTGGGCGGCATCCTGCAGGATGGCGGCGGCGACGCTGGAATTCTGATTCATTGAAGGGGACGGGATGTTCACTGGTTTGAAGAAAATGACCGCACAAGCGGCCTTGCTGGCAAGCGTGCTGGCGCCCTGGATGGTAACGGCCAGCGCTGCAGCAGCCGACAGTGTACCCCTGCTGGCCCAGGCTGCCACGCTGCCATCCTCTGCAACGAACCCCACCCCGGCCCCGCTGGCCTTGCCGCCGGGCACCTCGCCCGAGATGGAAGCCGCCGCCGAAGGCGCAGCAGCCGCTCCGGCTGCGGCCCCGATTCGGATGGTGTTGCTGCTGCCTTCCCGCAGCGGGGCCTTCGGCGCGGCGGCCGATGCAGTGCGCATGGGCTTGTTGACCGCCTATTCACGCCAGAAGGAAAACATCCAGTTGGCCATCGTCGAGACCGGCGACTCGGCCGCCGACATGCAGCGCGCCTATGATGAGGCGGCCAGCAAGTACGACATCCTGATCGGCCCGCTCTCGCGCAGCGCCGTCACCGCCGTGGCGCAAAGCGGGCGCGTGAACAAACCCACCGTGGCGCTGGCCCAGCCGGACATGAATGGCGAAGCCGACCTCCCCTTGCCGCCGCAGATGCTGGCGGTAGGTTTGTCCATCGACGAAGAGGCGCGCCAGGTGGCCAACTGGGTGGAAAAGGAAAAGGCGCCCGGCAAGATCTTCGCCGTATCCACCGGCATCGCCTGGCAAAAGCGCGCAGCCCGCTCCTTCATGCTCCGCGCCCGGCAACTGGGCCTGCAGGTCGAAACGCTGGAATTGAGTACCCCAGCCAATGCACTGTCCGCCCCCGGCCTGGCGCAACTGGCCAAGCGCGTGGAGCAGGAAAAGCCGGCCCTGATCTTCGTGGCCCTGGATGCGGCCCAGACCGCGCAATTGCGCAGCGCCGTGGGCAACGAGCTGCCGCTGTACGGCACCTCGCAGATCAATCCCTATACGCTCAAACGCGACAATCCCAACGACAAGCTGCCCGAACTGGATGGCGTGCGCCTCATCGACATTCCCTGGCAACTGCAGCCGGACAACTTGGCCGTGAGCCGCTATCCACGCCCGGCCCTCAATGAGGGCGAGCGTCCCAATGCAGATTTGGCGCGCCTGTATGCGCTGGGCATCGATGCCTATCGGGTGGCCTACGGCATCGCCCAGCGCCAATCCAGCTTCGACATCGATGGCGTCACCGGTCGCCTGAATGTGAACATGAACAGCGGCGGTGCCACCTTCTTCCAGCGCCAGGAAACCCAGGCCGTCTACCAGGACGGCTGGCCGGTGCCGCTGGCCGACCAGTACTGAGGCCAGCATGGCGCTGCGCGACCTGCTAGGGCGAACCTCGCGCCAACGCAGCGGCGACGCAGCCGAGGACCAGGCCCTGGCCTATCTGCAGCGCCAGGGCCTGACGCTGGTAGAACGTAATTTCCGCTGCAAGGGTGGCGAGATCGATCTGATCCTGCGCGAGGGCGCCACGGTGGTGTTCGTCGAAGTGCGCGCCCGCGCCAGTGCCGCCTATGGCGGGGCAGCGGCCAGCATCACCCCGGCCAAGCAACGGCGCCTGCTGCTGGCGGCCCAGGTCTGGCTGCAAGGCCAGCCCGGTTTGCCACCCTGCCGCTTCGACGTCATTGCCCTGGAGGGTGGACAAATGCAGTGGTTGCGCAACGCCATCACTGCCTGAAGGGGCAGGAGTGCTGCATCATCCCGGCGCTGGTCGTATCATGTGCGACCGGATTGCCAGAAACTTCACGTTACCAATTGCCCGGGCTTGGCCACCGCCAAGTCCTCTATAATCGCAGCCACTATGACAAATCCCCGCATCCTCGCCCATTTTCAGGAAAGCGCCGACCTGAAGATGAAAGCAGCCAGCGTTCTGGCGCAACCGATCGAACAGGCGATTGAACTTATGTTCACTGCACTGTCGAATGGCAACAAGATTCTTGCCTGTGGCAATGGTGGATCGGCCGCCGACAGCCAGCACTTCGCCGCCGAACTGGTGGGGCGCTTCGAACGTGAACGCCTGCCGCTGCCGGCCCTGGCCCTGACCACCGACACCTCCATCCTCACGGCGGTCGGTAACGATTACAGCTACCAGGAAATCTTCTCGAAGCAAGTCCAGGCCTTCGGCCAGGCCGGCGACATCCTGCTGGCCTTCTCGACCTCGGGCAATTCGGGCAACATCCTGGCGGCCATCGAAGTGGCCCACGAACGCGATATGCGCGTGGTGGCACTGACCGGCAAGGGCGGTGGCAAGATCGGCAAGATCCTCACCGATGCCGATGTGCATATCTGTGTGCCGCATGACCGTACTGCGCGCATCCAGGAAGTGCATCTGGTCTCGCTGCACTGCATTTGCGACGGTATCGACGTCGCCCTTTTCGGAGATGAAGCCAATGAATGATGCACGATCGCTGTTGACCCGCCTGCGCCGCCCACTGGCGGCCGTGGCCCTGGGTGGCATGGTGGCCTTGAGCCTGCAGGGCTGCTTTGCCGTGTTGGCTGGCGGTGCGCTGGCCACCACCTTTGCCGCCACCGACCGCCGTACCCTGGGCGCGCAGACGGAAGACAAAGCGATCGTGGTCAAGGGCGAAGCCCGCATTCCCGAAGTGGTGGCCGCCGGCTCCCACGTCAACGTGACTGCCTTCAACCGCAAGGTGCTGCTATCGGGCGAAGTACCTGACGAAGCCTCCAAGGCCGCCGCCGAACGCGAGGTCAAGGCCATCCAGAACGTCGAGACGGTGTACAACGAACTGGAAGTGGGCCCCTCTTCCAGCTTCGGTTCGCGTTCCAACGATGCCTTGATCACCAGCAAGGTGCTGGCCAGCCTGGTGGACGACAAGGCGCTCTACGCCAGCGCCTTCAAGGTCACCACCGAGCGTGGCATCGTCTACATGATGGGCCGCGTGACCCCGCGTGAAGGTCAGCGCGCAGCGCAGATCGCCAGCGGTGTCTCGGACGTGAACAAGGTCGTGACCCTGTTCGAGTACATCACCGAAGATCAACTCAAGGAATACCAGCGCAAGCCGGCCAGCGAAAACAAGGCCACCAGTTGATGGCAGGGTTCGCCCCTGATGCGTGATGCAGGTCAAACCGCCGGCCCGTCCGGCGGTTTTCACGTCAAGCGCTCGCCCGCAGGATCCGGCGTGGCGGTCTATAATGGCGGGATACATCTGGAGCGGCTTGCTGCCGGCTCCTTCATCACATCCGTTACCCGGAACCCGGAGTTCTTCATGCAAGCACAGGCAAACGCTCCCAAGAGCGGTCTCATGATCAAGCTGGCCGCCGTCCTGATGGTGGCCGCCATCGCCGCCTTCGCCTATTTCAAGGTCAATGCCGGCAATGCCGCGCCCGACGTCACCTTCACCCAGCTCGATGGCCAGCAGGTGGCCCTGAAGGACTTGCGCGGCAAGGTGGTCATGGTCAACTTCTGGGCCACCAGTTGCACCACCTGCGTGGGCGAGATGCCCAAGATGATCGACACCTACAACAAGTTCAAGGACCGCGGCCTGGACTTCGTGGCCGTGGCCATGAGCTATGACCCGCCCAACTACGTGCTGAACTACACCGAGACCCGCAAGCTCCCCTTCAAGGTCGCGCTGGACACGCAAGACAAGCTGGCCAACGCCTTCGGCGACGTCAAGCTGACCCCGACCACCTTCGTCATCGGCAAGGATGGCAACATCATCAAGCGTTATGTCGGCGAGCCGCAGTTTGCGGAATTGCATCAATTGCTGGAGAAGGCACTGGCGGCAGCCTGAGCCCTTCCCCCTCCCCCCCTGAAGGCCGGCTTTGATGCCGGCTTTTTCATTTCCGATTGCAGGATGACAACTGAAAGGAACATCCCCTGGCCGGTCGCAGTCCAATAAATTCATATAGTCGCCATGACAAGCACTTGCGTGCGCCTGCCGACATATTCACCAACAAGGAGGCTGCCATGAAATTCCGAACCCTGTTCCTGATCGTGCTGCTGGCGCTGGTCGCCATCTTCGCCGCCGTCAACTGGACCGCCTTTACCGCCACCACCACCCTGTCGCTGATCTATACCGAATTCCAGGCCCCGCTGGGTGCGGTAATGCTGGGCGTGGTCGTGGTGCTGACGGCCTTCTTCCTGCTCTACATCCTGGCCTTGCAGACCAGCGTGATGCTGGAAAGCCGACGCCTGACCAAGCAGCTGGAAGCCCAGCGCGCCCTGGCTGACCAGGCCGAACATTCGCGCTTCAACGACTTGCGCAACTACCTCAAGACCGAGCTGGAACAGTTGCAGACCCGCCAGAGCGAACAGCAAACCCTGCTGGCGCAACGCCTGGATGCCCTGCAGCGGGATATCCACCAGCGCGTGGAACAGACCGAGAATGCCGTGGCCGCCCAGGTCGGTGAACTCGATGATCGTCTACAACGCCAGCAGGTGGCTGGGGCGATCAGGACGATGTAAGAAAAATTCACCAGCACCAGTAAAAAAGGCTGGATCCGCGAGGAACCAGCCCTTTTCCTTCATTTATTGCCTGATAAAGCCCTATCCAGCCCCCTGGAATGACTCAGACGCCGTAACGGCTGCGATAGGCCGCCACGGCATCCTTGTACTGGGCCAGGCCGGCATCGCCACCGTTGGAGATGTAGTCGAAGAGGTCGTTGAGGTTGCCAATGGAGACCACCGGCATGTCGTATTCACGGGCCACTTCCTGCACCGCCGACAGTTCCGACAGCGCGCCATCCTTGCCCGAGCGCTCCATGCGGTCCAGCGCGATGAGCACCGCGCAGGGGGTGGCGCCAGCAGCGCGGATCATGTCCACCGACTCGCGCACCGAGGTGCCGGCCGAGATCACGTCATCGATGATGACGACCTTGCCTTGCAACTTGGCGCCGACGATGGTGCCGCCTTCGCCGTGGTCCTTGGCTTCCTTGCGGTTGAAGGCAAAGGGGACGTTGCGGCCCATGCCGGCCAGCGCCACGGCGGTGGCCGAGGCCAGGGTGATGCCCTTGTAGGCGGGGCCGAACAGCATGTCATATTCCACCCCCGAATCCTGCAGGGTCTGGGCGTAGAAGCGCGCCACCTGGGCCAGCGTTGCGCCTTCGCTGAAGAGGCCGGCGTTGAAGAAGTAAGGCGAGGTACGGCCCGCCTTGGTGACGAATTCGCCAAAGCGCAGCACGCCGGCCGATACCGCGAATTCGATGAATTCCTGTCTCAAGTTGCTCACAATGCATTTCCCGGGAAGAGTCAAAACGGAAGGTGCGAACCGTTGGCGCTTGCCATTGGGCAAGGCCGGCGGTGCAAAGCCTTCATCAGGCCGTCATTTTAAATGATTCATCCTATCGGTTATGCTACCGGCCTGACTGAACACTCTACCGCAGCAAGCAAACAGGACATCCATGCCAAAAATCGTCTCCGCCAACCTCAACGGAATCCGCTCGGCCGCCAAGAAGGGCTTCTTCGAGTGGCTGCAAAAGGAAGCGCCGGACTTCGTCTGCGTGCAGGAACTGAAGGCCCAGGCAGCCGACATGACCGATGAATTCCTGGCCCCGGCCGGCTATGTCGGCCATTTCCACTATGCCCAGAAGAAGGGTTACTCGGGCGTGGGCGTCTACAGCCGCCGCCAGCCGGACTCGGTGCGCATCGGCTTCGGCAATACCGAATTCGATGACGAAGGCCGCTATGTCGAATGCGACTACGGCGACCTGACTGTGATCTCGCTCTATGCGCCTTCGGGCTCCTCCAGCGAGGAACGCCAGGAAGCCAAGTTCCGCTTCATGGAAGCCTTCTTGCCGCACCTGATGGAACTGGAAAAGAGCGGCCGCGAAGTGGTCATCTGCGGCGACTGGAACATCGCCCACAAGGAAATCGACCTGAAGAACTGGAAGAGCAACCAGAAGAATTCCGGCTTTTTGCCGGAAGAACGCGCCTGGATGACACGCATTTTCGACCAGCTGGGCCTGGTGGATGTGTATCGCCGCCTGCATCCCGAGACCACCGGCGAAGCCTACACCTGGTGGAGCAATCGCGGCCAGGCCTGGGCCAACAACGTGGGATGGCGTATCGATTACCACGTCGCCACGCCGGGCATCGCGGCCAAGGCGGTGAGCGCGGCGATCTACAAGGAGCAGCGTTTTTCGGATCATGCGCCGTTGACGGTGGTCTACAGCGACTAAGCCACGCCGACTCGCCAACAAAAAGCCCTCGCACCGTGAAGTGCGAGGGCTTTGTCGTTTCCGCCAGGTGGAAAATCAGGCGTCCGGCGCTGCTGCCTTCTTCGGCGTCGCCTTGCGCAACGCTGGCTTCTTGGCCGCGGCCGCCTTGGTCTTGGTGGCGGTGGTCTTGGCTGCGGTCTTGGTCGCCGTCTTCTTGGCGGCCGGCTTGGCGACTGCCTCGTCGGCACCGTCATCGGCGTCCGCCGCCTTGCCCTTGGCCGGTGCCTTGGCCTTGCGTTCCTCGAACTCGAAGCTGATCTTGCCATCCTTGCCACGCACCAGGAAGGCCTTGAAAGGCCGGCGCGTGCGCTGCGAGATGAAGCCCGGCAGCAGGTCGGTCTTGCCATCGTTCAGGAGCTTGGCCATCTGCTCCGGCAGGATTTCCTGCTGCAGGATGATGCGGCTGCTGCGGAAGTCGCAGGCCTTGGGCTTGGCCACGGTCTTCTCGCACACATAGGCCAGGCCCATTTCGTAGACGCCGCTGCCGCACTTGGGGCAGGCGCCCAGCGGGGTCTGCTCGCTGAAGTCCACCGGCTCGCCACCTTCACCCTCGGCCTGATCCTGGCCGAAGTCGAATTCCAGCTTGAAGTTCTTGATCTCTTCGTCGCGCGAAATCTTCAGGATGGCCGCGAACGGACGGCCCATCTTGGAGCGGAAGCCTTGCAGCGGACCGATGGTGCGGTTCTGCAGCAGCTCTTCCACTTCAGCGATTTCGAACTGGCGGCCACCCGGCACCTTGCTCATCGAGAATTCGCACTTGGTACAAGCGAAGCGGCGGTAATTTTCCTTCACCACGCCACCGCAGTTGGGGCAAGGCGTCTTCAGCGTCGCGTAGTCGCCGGGGATGGTGTCGTTGTCATATTCCTTGGCGCGCTTGACGATGATCTGGGTCATCTGCGCGATCTCGCGCATGAACTCGTCACGGCTGATCTTGCCGCGCTCCATCTGGGCCAGCTTGTGTTCCCACTCGCCGGTCAGTTCGGGTTCGGTCAGTTCGTCCACGCCCAGGCCATGCAGCAGCGTCATCAGCTGGAAGGCCTTGGCGGTGGGCATCATTTCGCGGCCTTCGCGCAGCAGGTACTTTTCGTTCAGCAAGCCTTCGATGATGGCCGCACGCGTGGCTGGCGTGCCCAGACCCTTGCCGGCCATGGCTTCGCGCAGCTCATCGGAGTCCACCAGCTTGCCCGCGCCTTCCATGGCCGACAGCAGCGTGGCTTCGGTGTAGCGGGCGGGCGGCTTGGTGACCAGGCCGTTGGCAGTGACCTTGTCGGTCTTGACCTTCTCGCCCGGGGCCACGGCCACCAGGTTGCCGCCGCCTTCCTTGTCCTTGTCGTCTTCCTCGACCTGCTTGCCGTAGATGGCCAGCCAGCCGGGGTTGATCATGACTTTGCCTTCGCTCTTGAACTGGTGGCCCGACACCTCTGTGAAGCGGGTGGTCACCTGGAACTCGGCCGGCGGGAAGAACACCGCCATGAAGCGGCGCGTCACCAGGTCGTAGAGCTTCTGTTCCGGCTCCGACAGGTTCTTGGGCACCTGGGTGGTCGGGATGATGGCGAAGTGGTCGCTGATCTTGGTGTTGTCGAAGATGCGCTTGTTGGGCTTGACCCAGCCTTGCTTCAAGATCTGCTTGGAGAACTGGTGATAATTGTTGTTCTCCGCCAGCGCCTCCAGGGTGTCCTTGACCGTGTTGAGGTAGTCCTCGGGCAGGTGACGCGAATCGGTACGCGGATAGGTCAGCACCTTTGCTT
>NZ_BADI01001142.1:0-39360 GCF_000333555.1 Herbaspirillum sp. B65
ATCTGCGCGCCGGCCCGGCGGCATAGAGCAGTTCGGTCACGTGCGGCGCCAGGCTGATGATGCGTCTGGCCGGTTGTGCCAGTGTGACCGTCTGGCCCAGGTCATCCTGGACGGTGAGGCTGGCGTGGGCAGCACTGCTGACCAGCAGCGCTGCCGCCGCCCATGGCAGGAAAAAAAGCGCCGCCACGCGCATGGTTCAGATTTCCAGGTTGTCGATCAGGCGGGTCGCGCCCAGCTTGGCGGCCGACAACACCACCAGCGGCGTGCCTTGTTCCATGTCGGCAGCCGACGGTGCTTGCAGGTCGATACGCTTGCGCACGGCCACATAGTCCGGCTTCCAGCCTCGAGCGGCCAGGCGTTGCATGGCCAGTTGCTCGACCTGGGCCACATTGTGCTGGCCACCGCGCACTTCATTGGCCACATCGTTGAGCACCTGGTAGAGCAGCGGCGCTTCGGCGCGTTCCTCGGCAGACAGGTAGCCATTGCGCGAGGACAGCGCCAGGCCGTCCTCGGCACGATAGGTTTCGGCACCGACGATCTCGGTGGGCAGGGCGAACTGGCGCGCCATGTTGCGCACGATCATCAACTGCTGGTAATCCTTCTTGCCGAACACGGCCACGCGCGGCTGCACGCAGGAGAACAATTTCATCACCACGGTGGACACGCCGGTGAAGAAACCGGGACGGAATTCACCTTCCAGGATGTTGCCCAGGTCATTGGGCGGCTGCACCCGGTATTCCTGCGGTTCCGGGTACATGTCCTTTTCGGTCGGGGCGAAGAGCACGTAGACGCCTTCCTTCTCCAGCTTTTCGACGTCGGCCTGGAAGGTGCGCGGATACTTGTCGAAGTCCTCGTTGGGGCCGAACTGCAGGCGGTTGACGAAGATCGAGGCCACCACCGGATCGCCGTGGGTGCGCGCCAGGCGCATCAGCGAGAGATGGCCTTCATGCAGATTGCCCATGGTCGCCACGAAGGCGGTGCGCAACTGGCCGCGCAGGTGGTCGCGGAGTTCTTCGATGGAGGAAATGATTTTCATGCGGATTCTCTGGTTACGGGATGGCCGGCGCAGGTATCGTGAGTCAGCCAGCCCGGGTTTCAGGTGTGCTGCGCCCGTTCAACTGGGCGAGTAGGACAGTCTGACATAGATGGGCGCGAAGGCTTCGGCCTGGGTGATTTCGATCAGCGTTTCCTTGGCCAGCTCAAGCAGGGCGATGAAGTTGACCACCACCACCGGCACTCCGCGCGCGGGATCGAAGAGGTCGGAGAACTCCACGAAACGAGCCGACTGCAGGCGCCGCAGGATCCCTGTCATGTGCTCGCGTACCGAGAGTTCCTCGCGGCTGATGTGGTGATGCTGGGTCAGCTTGGCGCGCTTCAAGATATCGGCCCAGACCGCCTTGAGGTCATCGATGTCCACCTCCGGCCAGCGCGTGACTACGGTCTGCTCGATATGCACCTGGGTACGCACGTAGTCGCGCCCGACCTGCGGCAACTGGTCCAGCTCCTGGGCAGCCAGCTTGATCTGTTCATATTCCAGCAGACGGCGCACCAGCTCGGCACGCGGGTCTTCCGGCTCTTCGCCGGGCTCGGCCTTCTTGGCCGGCAGCAACATGCGTGACTTGATTTCGATGAGCATGGCCGCCATCAGCAGGTATTCGGCGGCCAGTTCCAGATTCTGCTTGCGGATCTGCTCGACGTATTCCAGGTACTGGGCGGTGACTTGCGCCAGCGGAATGTCCAGGATGTTGAAGTTTTGCTTGCGGATCAGGTACAGCAACAGATCCAGCGGCCCCTGAAAGGCTTCCAGGAACACTTCCAGCGCATCCGGCGGGATGTAGAGGTCATTGGGCAACTGGAACAGCGGCTCGCCGTACAGGCGTGCCAATGCCACGCCGTCGATCACGTCGGGCGTGCTGTCCTGCTGTCCTGCGGGAGTGATATCGATGGCGTCGGCGCTGGGTTCCGCGCCGGCCTGGCCGGCGGGTTCGGCGCCACCTGCTGGAACGGTCATGCCAATAGCTTAGTGGTTCTGGTAGACGTAGGGCTGTTGCGCCACGCGCGAGGCCTTGTCACGGGCAGTCTTGTCCAGATCCAGCGGCTCCTTGTCCCACAGCAGGGCACGGCCGGCGCGTTGGGACTCTTCCAGCTTCGGGTTCTTCGTCTTCAGTTCGTCGATGAACTGGGTGATTTCAGATACGTAGGTGGTCTTTTTTCCGAAGAGCATGATATTTTCAGGCCAAATGTTACACAGAAGCCGTATTTTACCTTGTCTTCATCAGGGATAATCAATTACCTATGCGTGAACCTTTATTCACCTGCCTGCGCCGCCATGCCGGCAAATGCGGGGCTTTTCTTGTCGCTTTGGCCATGGTCGGCTGCGACCGCAATGGCAATCCCATCGAGGAGTTTGGTTTGGACAAGTTGCAAAAGGGCATTTCCAGCGAAGCCGACGTGCGCGGCGTGATGGGGCAGCCCGATACCGTCTGGGAGGACGGCGGGGGCGCCAGGACGCTGGAATATCCCAAGGGACCGGAAGGCATCCGTACCTGGATGTTCGCCATCGGCGCCTCCGGCACCTTGCTCGACTACCGCCAGGTGCTGACCCAGGAGCATTTCGACACCATCCGTGCCGGCATGACCGCCGACCAGATCCGCCGCGAGTTTGGCCGCCCGCGCAGCGTGGTGCAGTTTGCCCGCAAGAATGAGGAAGTGTGGGACTGGAAATATCACTACGTGCATGAGGACCGGCTCTTCAACGTTCATTTCGACATGAATACCAGGCAGGTGGTGCGCACCTCGATTTCCGAAATTTCGGGCCATTGAGGCCCGGCCGCTTCAGCGTATCCCCGCCCGCATGAACGATTGCACGAACTGCCGCTGGAACAGCAGGAACGCCAGCAACAGTGGCGCCGAGGTCATCAGCGTGGCGGCCGTGATGATGGACCAGTCCACCCCTTGGTCGGTGGAGGAAAACACCTGCAAGCCCACCGTCAACGGGCGCGACTCCACCGAATTGGTCGCGATCAGCGGCCACAGGAAGTTGTTCCAGTGCGTGCTCACCGACACCAGCCCGAAGGCGATGTAGATGGGTTTGGCCAGCGGTACGTACACCTGCATCAGGATCTGCCAGGGCGAGGCGCCCTCGACGGTGGCTGCTTCATCCAGTTCGCGCGGCACTGTCTTGAAGGTCTGGCGCAATAAAAAGATGCCGAAAGCCGAGGCGAAGTAGGGCAGGCCGATGGCGAGGATGGTGTCGCGCAGGCCTAGCAGGTTCATGGTCTGGTAGTTCTCCACGATCAGGATGTCGGGCATCACCATCAATTGCAGCAGCACCAGCATGAACATCACATTGCTGCCCCGGAACGTGAAGCGGGCAAAGGCATACGCCGCCAGGGTGGCCAGCACCAGTTGCGCGGCCAGGATCATCGTTACCAGCAGGAAGGTATTGAGGAAATAGCGCGGGAAGGGCGCGGCCTGCCAGGCGTTGGCGAAGTTCTGCAAGGTCAGTGGCGCACCCAGGACCAGGCGCGTGGCATAGGCAGCCGGATGGAAGGCGGTCCACAGGGCATACAGCAGCGGTAGCAGCCACAGCAGCGCCAGTACCCAGGCGGAGATGGTTTCCAGCGCGCGATGGCGCTCGGCGAAGGGAGAAGTGGGCGCGATCATTGATAATGGGTCCGGCGATCAAGTACACGAAACTTCACTAGCGCGATCAGCCCCAGTAGTGCCAATAGCACTCCTTCTTCGTCCAGAACTATGCTGCGGCACGCACAAGTCCGTCACGCGTGGCCTTGCTGATGGGTAGCGAGCCACTTTGGGGTGCGCTCATCGCCGTCATCTGGATGAAGGAGCACATGTCCTTGCAGGGTTGGATAGGCGGCTTGCTGATCGTGAGCTCCACATGGCTGGTGTTGCGCCCTGGGCGTCGGTCACCTTAGGCGGCCTACAACCCCCGCAAAAAATCAAACAACTCCGGCACATCCGCATACCCCACATTGAAGCGGAAACTGGTCTTGTGCGGCGCCGACAGATGAAAGAAATCCCCCGGTGCCAGCCAGATCCCCTTCTGCCGGGCGCGGTCTGCAATCTCGCGTGCCGACAACTCGCACCCTTCGATGGTCGCCCAGCTGAACATGCCGCCGCGCGCTGCCGTAAAGGGGGTCAGCCCGACCTCGGTAAGCTTGGCATTCAAGGTCGCCTGGGCATTGAGCAAGGTGGCGTTGAGGGTCTGCACATGGCGGCGGTGATGACCTTCGGTCAGCACGTTATGCACCAGGCGCTCGTTGATTTCGGAGTTGGTCAACGTCAACACCATCTTGGTATGCACGATCTGCCGCACCAGTTCACGCTGGCAGGCGATATAGCCCACCCGTAGCGAGGGCGCGATGGTCTTGGAATAGCTGCCCACGTAGATCACCCGCTGCAAGCCATCCAGTGCGGCCAGCATGGGGTCGGTGGCCTGGCCGAGTTCGCGGAAGATGTCATCTTCCACTACCCAGAAACCATGCCGCTCGGCTGCCTGCAGCACGCGCATGGCACAGGCCGGGGTGTAGGACGTGCCCGTGGGGTTCTGCAAGACGCTGGTGGTGAAGAACATCTTGGGGTGGTGCGTGCGCGCCAGTGTTTCCAGTACATCGGTATCGACCCCGCCCGGGGTGCGCGGCACGCCGATCACGTTCAAGCCCGCCAGGCGCAGCATGGCGATCAGGTTGCAGTAGCCGGGGTCGTCGATGAGGACCGTGTCGCCGGGCTGGGTCATGGTGCGGATCACCAGGTCCAGCGCCTGGGTGGCGCCGTGGGTGGTCAGCACCTGCTCGATGCCCAGTTCCAGCGACCAGTGGCCAAGGAATTGCGTGATCAACTGACGCAGCGGGGCATAGCCGTAGGGGTGGCCATAGCCGACTTGCTGCGCGCCGGGCGAGCGGATGATGCGGCGCTCGGCTTGGTGCAGGCCTTCGTCGTTGAGCCACTTGCCGGGCAACCAGCCGCAGCCGGCCTTGATGGGGACGCGCTCATCGGCAAACATTTCCGAGAGCAGCCAGGCCGAGTCGATCACCGGTTCGGGTGGCACGAAGACCGCACGCGGTCCCGATTGCCCGGCCCGGGCAGCGACAAAGAAGCCCGCCCCACGCCGCGCCAGCAATATGCCACGCGCCACCAGTTGTTCATAGGCTTCCACCACGGTGGAGGCGCCGATGGCGTGGCTGTGGGCGAACTGGCGTACCGAGGGCAGGCGTTCGCCCGAGCGCAGTTCGCCGGCTTCGATCAAGCCGGCCAGGCCGTCGGCGACCTGTTCCACAGGCGGGGCGAGGTGTTGCGTTGCAGGTCCAGTTGCAGCGTGCGCGTGCCGGCTTGGCCATGTCATCCTTTCGGGCAGGGGTGTGCTTGCCTACCACTGTATTACTGAAAATGAGCGATGTGTATCGTTTAATCGGCAACTGTATTGCTCATCGGATCAGCCCATCCTGCTCTGCCGATCCAGCGCCAAATAAGGGCTGATAGCGGGACATGGAAGCTAACACCAGGAGTGCCGAAGAGAAAGTTTATCGCCGCCCAGGACAATACAGTTCATTAACACTGACAATACAGTTTCAGAGCAAAATCAAAAGTGTATCTAACAATACTGCCCCTGTCTGGCAATAATCAAGCACTCTTATTCTGTTTCCTTCATTTCTCCATTTTCCACGGTGCCTGCCATGTCCAGCCAAGACCCATCGCATCCCTCCAGCCTGTCGGCCTACTGGATGCCCTTCACCGCCAACCGCAATTTCAAGGCCGCGCCGCGCATGTTGGTGTCGGCCGAAGGGATGCATTACCGCGACGATGCCGGCAATGCCATCCTGGACGGCACGGCCGGCCTGTGGTGCGTGCCGCTGGGCCACGCCCATCCCAAGATCGTGTCCGCCGTGCAGAAGTCGGTGGCCACGCTGGACTACGCCCCCTCCTTCCAGTTGGGCCACCCGAGCGCCTTCGAACTGGCCGAGCGCTTGAAAGCCTATACCGGCAACCGCTTTGCGCACGTGTTCTATACCGGCTCCGGCTCGGAATCGGTGGATACCGCCCTCAAGATCGCCCTGGCCTATCATCGCGCCAAAGGCAATGCCACCCGCACCCGCCTGATCGGTCGCGAGCGCGGCTATCACGGCGTGGGCTTCGGCGGTATGTCGGTGGGCGGCATCGGCGGCAACCGCAAGACCTTCAGCACCGCACTGCTGCCGGGCGTGGACCATCTGCCGCATACCCACAACCTGGAAAAGAACGCCTTCACCAAGGGCGAGCCGGAGTACGGCGCACACTTAGCCGATGAGCTGGAACGCCTGGTCACCCTGCACGACGCCTCCAACATCGCCGCCGTGATCGTGGAACCGGTGGCCGGCTCCACCGGCGTGCTGATCCCGCCCAAGGGCTACCTCAAGCGCCTGCGCGAAATCTGCACCAAGCACGGCATCCTGTTGATCTTCGATGAAGTCATCACCGGCTTCGGCCGCCTGGGGACGCCCTTTGCGTCGGACTACTTCGATGTCGAACCGGATATCTTCACCACCGCCAAGGGCTTGACCAATGGCGTGGTGCCGATGGGTGCAGTGTTCGTGAAGAAGGAAATCCACGATGCCTTCATGAACGGCCCGGACGGCATCGAGCTGTTCCACGGCTATACCTATTCCGGCCACCCACTGGCCTGCGCGGCCGGCCTGGCTTCGCTGGAGGTGTTCCAGACCGAGGGCGTGCTGGAGAATGCCCAAGCGGTGGCGGACTATTTCCAGGAAGCCGCGCACGCCCTGCGCGGCCTGCCGCACGTGATCGACGTGCGTACCATTGGCCTGATCGCCGGCATCGAGCTGTCCTCCATTCCCGGCCGCGTCGGTGCCCGCGCCTATGACGCCTTCGTGCGTGCCTTCAATGACGGCATCCTGATCCGCGTGACCGGCGACATCATCGCGCTGTCGCCGCCGTTGATCATCAACAAGCAGCAGATCGACGAACTGTTCGGCAAGCTGGCGGCCATCCTCAAGACCCTGGCCTGATCCCACATCACAACGCAAGAAAGATTCATGGAAAAGATTGCACACTACATCGGCGGCCAGCGCGTCGATACCAAGAGCGGACGTTACGCCGATGTCTTCAACCCGGCGCAAGGCGTGCCGGTGGCGCAGGTGGCGCTGGGTACGAGCGACGAAGTCGATGCCGCAGTGAAGGCCGGCGTGGCTGCTTTCCCGGCCTGGTCCAACACCCCGCCACTGACGCGCGCGCGCGTGCTGTTTCGCTTCCTGCACCTGATCCAGCAACGCGCCGATGACTTTGCCCGCATCATCGTGCGCGAGCATGGCAAGACCTTCTCGGACGCCCAGGGCGAAGTGGCGCGCGGCATCGAGATCGTCGAGTTCGCCGCCGGTATCCCGCAGATGCTCAAGGGCGAATACACCGACCAGATCGCCCGCGGCATCGACGCCTGGTCGATGCGCCAGGCGCTGGGCGTGGTGGCCGGCATCACGCCGTTCAACTTCCCGGCGATGGTGCCGATGTGGATGTTCCCCATCGCCATTGCCTGTGGCAACTGCTTCGTGTTGAAACCTTCCGAGCGCGATCCTTCGGCTGCGCTCCTGATCGCCGATCTGTTGCAGGAAGCCGGCCTGCCCGATGGCGTCTTCAACGTGGTGCAGGGTGACAAGGTGACCGTGGACGCCCTGCTGGATCACCCGCAGGTGAAAGCCATCAGCTTCGTCGGCTCGACCCCGATTGCCGAATACATCTACGCCCGTGGCTCGGCCAAGGGCAAGCGCGTGCAAGCCCTGGGCGGCGCCAAGAACCACATGGTGGTGATGCCCGATGCCGACATGCAACTGGCTGTGGATGCCCTCATGGGCGCGGCCTACGGCTCGGCTGGCGAGCGCTGCATGGCGATCTCGGTGGCGGTAGCCGTGGGCAGCGCCGGTGATGAACTGGTCGCGGCCCTGGCCGAACGCACCCGCGCGCTGAAGATCAATGAAGGCATGGCGGCCGGGGCCGAGATGGGCCCGGTGGTCACCGCCGCTGCCAAGGAACGCATCGAAGGCTTGATCGGCCGTGGCGTCGAGGAAGGCGCGACGCTGGTGGTCGATGGCCGCGGCTACCAGGTGCCCGGCTTCGAGAAAGGCTTCTTCGTTGGCGGTACTTTGCTCGATCGCGTCACGCCGGAAATGACGGTGTACAAGGAAGAAATCTTTGGTCCGGTACTGTGCGTGCTGCGCTGCCCGGACATCGCCAGCGCGGTGGAACTGATCAACGCGCATGAGTATGGCAATGGCGTGGCGGTCTATACCCGCGATGGCGGCGTGGCGCGCGAGTTCGTGCGCCAGATCGAAGTAGGCATGGTGGGGGTGAATGTGCCGCTGCCGGTGCCGATGGCCTTCAGCAGCTTCGGCGGCTGGAAGCGCAGCCTGTTCGGCGACCACCACATGTACGGGCCGGAAGGCGTACGCTTCTATACCCGGGCCAAGGCAGTGATGCAGCGCTGGCCCAATACGGCCAGCGCCGGTGCGGAATTCGCTTTCCCGCAGATGAAATAATCAGGATCAACGGCATGAAATTTTCATGCCGTTTTTCTTTGGCGCGCAGGTATGATGCAAGAGCTGGCCGGCACATGGCCATCGTGTTGTTGGTGCAGAAAACGTCAGGCGCGGTGCAGAAGACTTCAGCCTTCCCCAGCCCGCAAGAAAGACATTGCGGGCCTGCACCAAAAGTAAGAAAACTTAAAAAACCAGACCGTCGTGGCAGACCGGTGGACACACACCGGCAGCACGGGAGAACGGCAACATAACGTAGGAGACCCGCTCATCGGAGCGGCAGGAGGAGCCCCATGATGGCTTACGCCATGCGGCGCAAGGCGCGCTGCTGCAGCGTTTTTTCATCGTCACGACACTGCCTTGCGCCATGCGCATCAGGCAGTGCATCCCTATTGACCGGATCCTTTCCGCCCGTTCGCGGCGCAGGCTTTCACACGTCCACGCCATCTTCACTGCCCATCGCTTCCTAAGTTTTAGGGGAAAGCATGGGCATGGAACTTGCGTTGGCAAGCGGTAATGCAGTGTTGCGTAATTTCCATGGATGTCATCTTTCAATCGTTCGCTTCGAGGGAGAAACAAGCATGATCAGCCGTCGCAATTTCCTGAAACTGTCTGCACTGGCCGCGCCCGGCGCACTGAGCTATCACGATGTGTGGGCCCAGGCCGAGAGCATCGCCTTCGGCTGTCCGGTGCCGATGTCCGGCCCCTTCGCCGCCAATGGCAAGTTCGCCGACATGGGCATGAAGCTGGCCCTGCAGAAATACGGCAAGGTGCTCGGCAAGAGCACCAGCTATGTCACCCTCGACACCGAAGGCAAGCCGGCCACCGCCGTACGCAAGATGCAGGAAACCATCGAGAAGGGCACGCGCTTCTTTGCCGGTGGCATCCTCTCCGGCGAAGCACTGGCCATGGGCAAGGAAGCCGACAAGGCCGGTGCGGTCTTCATCACCACCGCCGGCGCCGATGAAATCACCGGCAGCGATTGCAACCGCGCCACCTTCCGCTGGTCGGTGCCGACCTTTGGCGCCATTGAACAGACCGTGCGCCCGCTCTTGGAAAAGCTGCCCAATGCCAAGCGCTGGTACACCATCACGCCGCAATACGTATTCGGCGAAGGCTTGCTGTCGGCGGCCAAGAATATCTTCAAGGAAAAGGGTATCGAGCACGTGGGCAACAGCTACCACTCGCTGACCGAAAAGGAATTCTCCGGCTACCTCACCAATGCCATCGCGGCCAAGCCGGACGTGCTGCTATTGCTGAACTTCGGTTCACAATCCTCGGACACCTTGCGCCAGGCGGTCAGCTTCGGTATGAAGAACAATTGCACCATCCTCATGGCCTGGGCCTCGGGGCTGGAACAGTTCGAGGCGCTGGGCGCGGATATCTGCGAGGGCGTCTACTTCGGCGCGCAATACTGGCACGGCATCGACGCGCCCTTCAACAAGGAATTCGTCAAGCTGGTCAACGACAACCTGAAGATCGATCCCAACTACAGCCTGGCCGGCTCCTACATCTGTACCAAGATCATCCTGGAGGCCATCCTCAAGGCCAACAGCACCGATCCCAAGGCGGTGATCGCAGCCATGGAAGGCATGAAGTACGAAGGCCTGACCGGTACCGAGGAAATCCGCAAGGGCGATCATCAGGTCATCAAGAACTACTACCTGCTCAAGGGCAAGGCCAAGGCGAAGATGGCCAACAAGAACGACTATGCAGACATCGTCTCTTCCGGCAAGTCGTTCCTGGCGCTGGAGAAGACG
Source organism: Herbaspirillum sp. B65 (assembly GCF_000333555.1). Classification (NCBI taxonomy): domain Bacteria; kingdom Pseudomonadati; phylum Pseudomonadota; class Betaproteobacteria; order Burkholderiales; family Oxalobacteraceae; genus Herbaspirillum; species Herbaspirillum sp. B65. Next base: position 10,304 of record NZ_BADI01001142.1, read on the forward strand.
CAGTGCAAGCTGTGATGTCCCGCGCTTGAGATCCAAGGTCCGTCCGTCGTTCAGCGCTGCGGGCGGGCCGCGTTTGCTGCATCTTCGTCACGAGGTTCCATGAACATCTATCTGCTGCAGATCGCCAATGGCGTGGGCATCGGTATGCTCTACTTCCTGCTGGCGGTGGGCCTGTCGATCGTCTTCGGCCTGCTGCGCTTCGTCAATTTCTCGCATGGCGCCTTCTTCCTGCTGGGCGCCTACCTGTGCTTCGAGGTCACCGACCTGGGCTTGAGCTTCTGGTGGTCCTTGCTGGTGGCGCCGCTGGGGGTGGGCCTGTTCGCCTGGGTGGTGGAGCGCTTCGTGCTGCGCCATGTGTATGCCCTGCCACACCATTTCCACATCCTCTTTACGGTGGGCATGGCGCTGGTGATCCAGGAAGCGGTGATCTCGACCTGGGGACCGCTGGGCAACAATGTCTCGCCACCCGATCTGTTGCAGGGGGTGGTGATCTGGGGCAGCTTCGTCTATCCCAAGTACCGGCTCTTCGTGATCGGCCTGACGGCGGTGATGGCGCTGCTGCTGTGGTGGGTGCTGGAAGGTACGCGCCTGGGCTCGATCGTGCGCGCCGGCTCGGAATCGACCGAAATGGTCAGCCTGCTGGGCCTGAACATCAACCGCATCTTCAGCCTGGTGTTCGCCCTGGGCGCGGCCACCGCCGGGCTTGCCGGAGCGCTGGCGGCCCCCATTCGCGGCGCCGATCCCTTCATGGGCGTGGAGGCGCTGGGGATTGCTTTCGTGGTGGTGGTCATCGGTGGGCTGGGCAGTTTCTGGGGCGCGCTCATCGGCGGCATCCTGGTCGGCATCGTGCAGAGTGTGATGAGCACCGTATGGTCCGAGGGCGCACACCTGATGATCTACGTGGCGATGGCGGCAGTCATGCTGCTGCGTCCCAACGGTCTGCTGGGTCGGCCCGGCGCGGCCTGAGGCAGTTTGACGTTTTCTGCACCGAGGTTTCCATGAAACAGATTGCGTATTTCCGTTACACCCTGCTGGCGGCCGCCGTGGCTCTGCTGTTGCCGTTGCTGCTGCCCTCGGGCACGCTGGCCACCGAAGTGCTGGTGTTTGCGCTGGCCGCGCTGGGCTGCAACCTGCTGCTGGGCTATACCGGGCTGATGTCCTTCGGCCAGGGCATCTTCTTTGGGGTGGGCAGCTATACCGCAGGCGTGCTGCTGCTGCAGTGGAAGCTGGCGCTGCTGCCCGCACTGGCCCTGGCGGCGCTGGGTGGCGCACTGGTGGCGCTACTGGTGGGCTGGTTCTCGATCCGCCAGCGCGGCACCTACTTCGTCATGCTCACGCTGGCCTTTGCCCAGATGTTTTACTTCCTGGCCTATACGATGAAAGACCTCACCGGCGGCGACAACGGCTTGCTGGACATCCCGCGACCGCCGCTGTCGCTGTTCGGGCTAACGCTACTGCCCACCACGTCTTCCTGGCAGTACTACGCGGTGGTGGCCATCCTGTTCGTGCTGGTGTTCTGGCTGCTGCAACGGATGGTCGATTCGGTGCTGGGCAAGACGCTCTTGGCGGTGCGCGAAAACGAAGCGCGTGCCTCGGCACTGGGCTATGACGTGCGGCTGCTGAAGCTGGCCGCCTTCGTCATCTCGGGTGCGGTGACGGGTCTGGCCGGCGGACTGCACGCGATGATGACGGGCGTGGCGCCCTTGTCCAACATCGAATACCACACCAGCGAAGCGATCCTGGTGATGACCGTCATCGGCGGCACCGGCAACCTGTTTGCCTCGGTGCTGGGGGCAAGCTTCTACGTGCTGGTGGGCAACTGGCTTTCCACGCTGTGGCCGCGCTGGCTGATGCTGCTGGGGCTGCTGTTGATCGCGGTCAGTCTCTACATGCAGAAGGGCTTGTTCGGCCTCGCGCTGAAGATCATCGACGCCGTGCGCGGCCGCAAGGAAGACCCGGCACAGAGCACCACCGTGACCAAGGAGAAGCACTCATGAGCCGCCCCATCCTGCAAGCGGTGAACGTGACCAAGCGCTATGGCAAGTTCACCGCCGTCAATGGCATCACGCTCGATATCGAGGCCGGCACCGTGCATTCGGTGATCGGCCCCAATGGCGCGGGCAAGACCACGCTATTCCATACGCTGACCGGGACCACGCCCATCACCGAAGGCAGCATCCTGGTCGAAGGCGAAGAGGTGGCCCATCTGCCCGGCAATCGCCGGGTGCAGAAAGGTCTGGCGCGCTCCTTCCAGGTGACCAGCCTGTTCCCCAACCTGAGCGTGCGCGAGAACCTGCGACTGGCGGCGCAAGGCCGCGCTCCACTGGCGGCACTGAACCCGTGGAAACGTGCCGAACAATTCACATCCGCCTGTGCGCTGGCCGATGAGCTGCTGGCGCGCCTGTCCCTGCAGGCGGTGGCGGGGCGCGCCTGTGCAGAACTTTCACATGGCCAGCAACGCCGGCTGGAAGTGGGCATGGCCATGGCCGGGCGGCCCAAGGTGATCTTCCTGGATGAGCCGACCTCGGGCATGGGCATCGACGACATCGCCGAGATGAAGCAGCTCATCCACGGGCTGCGGCGCGACTACACGGTGGTGCTGATCGAGCACAACATGGATATCGTGATGGATATCTCGGACCGCATCACGGTGATGCAGCTGGGCCAGATCCTGGCCCAGGGCAAGCCGGCCGAGATCCGCAGTGACGAACGCGTGCGCCGGGCCTATCTCGGCAGCATGATCACCGGAGGCAAAGCATGATCCTGCAAGTACAAGACGTTCACGGCTACTATGGCAAGAGCCACATCCTGCAGGGCGTATCGCTGCAGGTCGATGCGGGCGAGGTGGTGACACTGTTGGGGCGCAATGGCGCAGGCAAGACCACTACCTTGAAGAGCATCGTCGGGGTGGTGCCGCCGGCGCAGGGACAGGTGCGGTTCGAGGGCCAGGTCATCAGTGGCCTGCCCTCCTACCAAATAGCGGCGCGCGGCGTATGCCTGGTGCCGGAGCATCGCGGCATCTTCAAGTTGCTCACCGTGGAAGAGAACCTGACCATGGCCGCGCGCAAGCAATCGGCGTGGGGACTGGAAGAGATCTATGCCATCTTCCCGCGCCTGAAGGAGCGTCGCAAGAATGGCGGTGGCCAGCTCTCCGGTGGCGAGCAGCAAATGCTGGCCATTGCGCGCGCACTGATGACGCATCCGCGCGTGCTGATGCTGGACGAACCGGTGGAAGGACTGGCGCCGGTGATCGTCGATGAGATCGTGGCGCAGATCAAGCAGATCAAGCGCACCGGGATGTCCATCATCCTGGTGGAGCAGAACCTGGAAGTGTGTACCCAATTGGCGGACCGGCACTACATCGTGGAACAGGGGCGCATCGTCTATAGCGGCAGCAATGCCGAGTTCCTGGCGGATGAGGGGGTGAAGGACCGTTACCTGGGTGTGAATCTGGCGGCCTGAACACCGCCAAACCGAACAAGGACTCGATATGGATATGAAGACCCAAGCCTCCACCCTGCGCATCGATGGCGCCCGCCTGTGGAATTCCCTGATGGAACTGGCGCAGATCGGCGGCACCTCCAAGGGTGGCGTGTGTCGCCTGGCGCTGACCGACCTCGACAAGCAGGGCCGCGACCTGGTCACTTCCTGGGCGCGCGCCGAGGGCATGAGCGTGGTAGTGGACCAGATCGGCAACATCTTCATGCGTCGCCCTGGGCGCAACAATGCGCTGCCACCGGTGATAACCGGCTCGCACATCGATACCCAACCCACCGGCGGCAAGTTCGACGGCAACTATGGCGTGCTCGCCGGCATCGAGGTGATCCGCACGCTGAACCAGCACAACATCCAGACCGAAGCCCCGATCGAGGTGGCGGTATGGACCAATGAAGAGGGCTCGCGCTTCGTGCCGGTGATGATGGGTTCCGGGGTCTTCTGCGGCGCCTTTACGCTGGAACACGCCTACCACGCCACCGACGTCGACGGCAAGAACGTGCGCGACGAACTGGAGCGCATCGGCTACATCGGCGAGCAAGTCTGCGGCGAGCATCCCATCGGCGCGTATTACGAGGCGCATATCGAACAGGGGCCGGTGCTGGAAAATGCCGATACCGTCATCGGCGTGGTGCCTGCGGTGCTGGGTCTGTCCTGGTACGACTGCACGGTGACCGGCTTCGAATCCCATGCCGGACCAACGCCGATGGAAATCCGCAAGGATGCGCTGCAGGTCTCGACCTACATCATGCAGGAGGTGGTGGCCATCGCCCATCGCTATGCACCTTATGGTCGTGGCACGGTGGGTCAGGTGCAGGTGCTGCCCAATAGCCGCAACGTCATTCCGGGGCAGGTGAAGTTTTCCATCGACCTGCGCAATGTCAGCGAGGCCTCGCTGACCCGGATGCACGAAGACCTGCTGGCCTACCTGGAAGCCATGCGCAAGAAGAGCGGGCTCTCCATCGAACTGGAACGGGTGTCCTACTTCCCGCCCTGCCCCTTCCATCCGCACTGCGTGGACAATGTGCGTGCCGCTGCCGCAGCGCTGGGTTACAAGACCATGGACGTGGTCTCGGGGGCCGGGCATGACGCCATCTATGCTGCGCGCCTGGCGCCGGCCGGCATGATCTTCGTGCCCTGCAAGGATGGGGTGTCGCACAACGAAATCGAAGACGCCCGCCCGGAGCATCTGGAAGCCGGCTGCAACGTGCTGTTGCAGGCCATGCTGGCCAGCGCGGGTGCCGTCACCGAGTAATCGGTGCATGAAAATGGATTGATGCAAAAAACTGAACATGAAGCCAAAAATCGTCATTGCACGCATGAATCACGAGACCAATACCTTCTCGCCGATTGCCACGCCCCTGGATGCCTTCGCCCCGCAATGGGATCACGCCGCCTATCTTGACCAGAAGGGCGCACGCACCGCCATGGGCGCCTTCCTCGACATGGCTGAACGGATCGGCGCCGAGATCGTCACGCCAGTGGCGGCCTGGGCCAACCCCAGCGCGGCGGTGGCAGCCGATGCCTATACGCTGATGTGCGCAGCCATCGTGCGCGCCGTCGAGGCTGGCTGCGACGCCATCCTGCTGGACCTGCACGGCGCCATGGTGGCCGAGAATGCCGACGATGGCGAAGGGGAACTGCTGGAACGCATCCGCCGCATCGCCCCGCACACACCGCTGGCGGTGGCGCTGGACCTGCATGGCAACGTCACGCAGAAGATGGTGGCCAATGCCGACATCATCGTCAGCTTCAAGACCTATCCGCATATCGACATGGCCGAGACCGGCGAACACGCGGCACGCCTGTTGCTGGCCTTGCTGCAAAAAAAATCGCAACCCACCATGGCCTGGCGTCAGGTACCGGTGCTATCGGCCACGCTGACCAGCAATACCTCGGCCTCAGCCATGCAGCGCGCGGTAGAGGCCGCCAAGGCCGCTGAGCAGGAGGCGGGGGTGCTGGCGGTATCGGTGCTGGCGGGTTTCCCGTTATCGGACTTTCGCGATGCCGGCATGTCGGTGGTCGTCGTGACCGAACATGACGCGGCGCTGGCCGATGCCGTGGCGGCACGCCTGGCCCGGCAGATCTGGGACGAACGCGCCGACTTCGTCTACGACAGCCTGCCGCTGGCGCAGTCGCTGGCGCAGGCCCGGCAATGGAGCCAGGCGCCGGGCCAGGGGCCGGTGCTGTTGCTGGACCATAGCGACAATGTCATGTCTGGCGGCACCTGCAACACCATGGACGTGCTGGAAGCAGCGTTGGCGGCCGGACTTGAAGGCATCGCCGTGGGCCCCATCAGCGACCCGGAGGCGGTCGCGCAGTTGATCCAGGCCGGGGTCGGCGCCACTGTCACACTGGCGGTTGGCAACAAGGTGGCGCTAGCGGCCCAGGGCATCGTCAAAGTGCCGCCGGTCTATACCGGCAAGGTGGTGGCCATCAGCGACGGACGCTTTACGGTCAGCGGGCCGATCTATACCGGCTCGACCTTGCAGATGGGGCGCAGCGTGCTGTTCGACATCGGCGCGGCACGCATCGTGGTCACCGAAGAACGGGTCGAGCCGTATGACCTGGGCGTGTTTACCAGCTTGGGCCTGGATCCGGCGCAGCAAGCCTTCCTGATCCTGAAGTCGCGCATGTATTGCCGTCCGGTATTTGTGCCTATCAGCCGGGCGCTGGTGGAATGCGATTCCGATAGCGGCGGGCCGACCAGCGCCAATTTCCGGCTGTTCCCGATCAAGCAGGTGCGGCGGCCTATCTATCCGCTGGATGCCGCCATGGAGTGGGATGCGGCCGCGACGGGCCACTAGCACTCATTTCCTCAATACTTTCTTTGTTTCGGTACAACGTCGGTATCAGGGCATTCCTGAGTTCTGATGCATGAACCCAGGCCTGTGTTAGCCTCGACAAGCTGTACGGATTTGCACTTCATGATTGCAACCTGCACCGGGCCCACGATCACAAAAGCCAAAGTAGCCGCCCGGGGCATTACTCAAGGGAAACGAGGATGAAAAACCTCAAGATCGGGGCACGTCTGACCATCGGCTTCATTGCATTGCTGATGTTGATGGTGGTAATGGTGGGACTGGGCGCGTGGCGCCTGGGCAGCATCGGCGATGCGACCGATGCGATGGTCCAGGTTGCACTGAAAAAGGAACGCGATGCCGTGCAATGGCACGCCGCCATCAAGGAAAACGGCGTGCGCACCTTCGCCGTGATGAAGAGCGACGACCCCGCCGTCCAGCAGTATTTCCAGAAGCAGATCGATGCGCAGTCGGCCCGGATCAGCCTGCTTCAGAAGCGCGTCGAAGAGGCCATTGCGGACCCGGAAGAAAAGCGCCTGTTCGATCAAGTCTCCCAACTGCGCGCCGCCTACCGTGATACACGCAAGAATATCTTCGACATCAAAAAGGCAGGTGACCCCACCCGCGCCCGCGAGATGACCGATACCATACTGGTCAAACTGATGGATGACTACGCCAACAGCGTGCTGCGCTATGCCGAGTTCCAGAAGAAAGTGATCGATGAGACGGCCGCCGACATCAACCACAATTACCGCTCGGGTCGCAGCATGTTGGTGATCCTGGGCGCCTGCGAACTGGTATTGGGCGCGCTGTTGGCCTGGTTGCTCACGCGCAGCATCACAGGTCCGTTGAACCAGGCGCTGGCCATTGCCCAGAGCGTGGCAGCCGGCGACCTGAGCTCGCGCATCGATAGCGATGCCCGCGACGAAACCGGTCAATTGCTCACTGCACTGAAGTCGATGAACGACAACCTGCAAGACATCGTGGGACGCGTGCGCTCAAGCACCGAGAGCATCAACGCCACCTCGCGCGAAATCGCTACCGGCAACCTGGACCTGTCAGCTCGCACCGAGCAACAGGCCGGCTCGCTGGAAGAAACCGCATCGGTGATGGAACAACTGACCTCCACCGTCAAGCAGAACGCCGACAACGCGCGCCAGGCCAACCAGTTGGCGGCCTCGGCCTCGCAGGTAGCCAGCCAGGGGGGCGCAGTGGTGGACCAGGTGGTGGCGACGATGAGCCAGATCCATGCCTCTTCCGAAAAGATCGCCGACATCATTGGCGTGATCGATGGCATCGCCTTCCAGACCAATATCCTGGCCTTGAATGCGGCCGTGGAAGCGGCACGCGCCGGCGAACAGGGACGCGGCTTTGCGGTGGTGGCCTCCGAAGTACGTTCACTGGCGCAGCGCTCGGCCTCGGCGGCCAAGGAAATCAAGCAATTGATCGATGAGTCGGTGGCCAAGGTCGGCGATGGCAGCCGGCTGGTGGCGCAGGCCGGCGACACCATGCACGAAGTCGTCCATAGTGTGGCGCGCGTGACCGAGATCGTGGGTGAAATCACGCGCGCCAGCCAGGAACAGAGTGATGGCATCGGGCAGGTCAACCTGGCCATCGCCCACATCGATGAAGCCACCCAGCAGAATGCCGCGCTGGTGGAAGAGGCCGCAGCAGCGGCCCGGTCCATGCAAGACCAGGCCGCCTCATTGACAGCATCTGTCAGCGTATTCCGTCTTGATACCAGGGTGGTAGCAACGCCACCGGCCAATCTTCAGCGCGGCACATCGCCTTCGACGGTGGTGCGATAGAGCGTGCGGCGCAGGTGTTGTGGGGTGATCGCAGCGTAGTGCTGGGTGCTGCGGTTGTCCCAGAACACCAGGTCGTGCGCTTGCCACTTGTGGGTATAAAGGTTGGACGGGCGGGTGATGTGGGCGTGCAACTCCTTGAGCAGCGCATCGCTTTCATCACGCGGGATACCCACGATATGCGAGGTGAAACCTTCGCTGACGAAGAGGATCTGGCGACCGCTTTCGGGATGGGTGATCACCACCGGATGCTCCACCGGCGGCACTTCGTCGATCTGCTGCTGGGTCAGCGGCGCGCGCCAGGGCGAGAGCTTGCGCAGGCGTTCGTAACGGTAGACGTAGGAATGCACGGCGCGTTTGCCTGCGAGCAGGGTCTTCAAGGCAGCCGGCAGGGTATCCCAGGCATCGGCGGTATTGGCGTAGAGCGTGTCACCGCGCTCGGCCGGCAATTCCTGTGAATGCAGCAGCGCGCCCAGGCTGGGCTTGGGCATGTAGGACAGGTCCGAATGCCAGTCGGCGCCGGCATCGACCAGACCGATCGGTTTGCCGTTCTCGACCACGTTGGAGACGATCAGGATTTCCGGGTGGCCAGCGAGGTGGAAGCGATTGAGCACATGCACCTGCAAAGGGCCGAAGCGGCGGCTGAAGTCGATGTGCTGCTGCGGCGTGATGCGCTGGTCGCGGAAGACCAGCACCCCGTGATTGACCAGGGCGCTGCGGATGCGGGCCAGCTCTTGAGCAGAAATCGGCAGGTTCAGGTCCAGCCCGATGATTTCGGCACCCAGCGGGGCGTCGAAGGGAAGAATCTCGAATTGTTGATGGGTCTGCTGCGTGCGTTCCAGTGTGGCGACCGACATGGGGGCTCCTGTGTATCCAAGGCCAGGCCGCAAAGACCCGGCTGGCTAAAGGGTTTATTACACTCCCGCCGCCCCCCTCAAACAAGGAAGAAGAATTCATATCCTTATGCGCTAAGCGCGCTTGCCCCTGCCGCTACAATAGCCAGAATGAAACAGCCCAAGCCTTTTCTTTCACATGCCCCTGAACCCGCCCATTCTGCGGCACGCGCCTTGCCGCCCCGGCCCGAGTTCATCGGGCTGAGCGCCGAGGAAGTCGCGGCGCGCAAAGCAGCGCGTGACCTGCGCGATGCCCAGGTGCGTGGCGTAGCGTCGGTGGCCGGGATGCGCCAGGCCATCCGCGAGGCCAGTGCCGCGCTGCCCACGGTGCGGGAAATCGTGCGCATCGGTCCGCAGAAGAGCGCTGCCTTCCGTGAACGGGCGCGGGCGGGCCTGCCTTTCATCATGACCGGCATGGCCAGCCGCTGGCCGCTGGCGGCGATGTCCATGGAAGACCTGCGCAAGCACTTCGGCCAGTTGCCGGTGCGAGCGCGTGTGGGCGACTACATCAATACCGCCTTCGCACCCGACCGAGCCATGCAGGACATGACGCTGGTCGATTATCTGGAGCGGGCGATGGCCGATGAGAGCGGGCTTCCGCCCTATCTCGGCAATCTGGAATTGCGGGCCTTGAATGCGCTGTGCCACTGGCCCAACTTCTTCGAGAAGATGGGGCCGCCGCGCTTCTGGATCGGCCCGGCCGGCTGCATCACGCCGCTGCATTGCGACTATGACGACAATGTGTTCGCCCAGGTATGGGGAAAGAAGCGGGTCTGGCTGGCGCCGCCGCATCATGACCAGTATCTGTATCCGAAAGAAGCCAACGCCATCCTGTTCGGCTCGCCCTTCGATCCCGACCATCCCGACCTGGAGCGCTACCCCTTGGCGCGTCAGGCGGCGCTGGTGTGCTGCGACGTGCAGCCGGGGGAGATGCTGTATATCCCGGCGGGGTGGTATCACCAGGTCAGTTCATTGAGCTTCTCGCTGTCCTGCAATCGCTGGGCGCGGGGGCGGCCATTGGTGTTGGCTGCCGCAGAATCGGCAGGATCGAAATGTTGACGAGATAAACGTCGATTATTTTCTGGCTTCAGCTTCTTTTTCCTTCCGTTCCTCCTTCCGCAGATGTTGGCCGCGCATCATGTGCGGCTTTGCTGCGGCCTGATGCAGACACGCTTCTGCACCTGTTTTCGCTTCACCCAACAGTCCAGATCGCAGCTTCTTCCTGAAGACCTGACGACGAGGAAAACCGTGAAGTCCCAGCCTCAACCCGCGCTATCAACCCGGTGGCTCGCTGCGCCGATACCAGCGACATCAAACGCATGGACCACGTGAGCCGACCAGCGCCAGCTGGTGCTGGCTGCGTTGATGTGCTGATCCAGAATCTGCACCGCCATTTCAGCACTCATTCGGAAAGTCGATGCCTGCTGTGGATTAATCCTGTGCTTCAGGATCCCTTCGACTCCAGTGAAGTGGACCAAGACAGGCGCGTGCGCTTTCCTGTCGCTCATGCCAACTTCGACCCGCTGCTGGGCCCCTATCTTGTGACGCTGGATCTGGCGCGCCGCCACGACTCCGATCTGCTGGAACGCAGCGTGGAATGGGCTTGGGCCGGCTGGACACTGGAGCAGCTACAAAGAATGCGTGGGCAGTCGGTATGCGGATGGATCACCTGCTCCGTCAGTGCCAACGATCTGGCCCGACATTGGGCTGCAAGCTGCTATCTCCACAGATGGAACGGACTGGACACCTTGCTGCGGTTTCATGATCCCGGGGTGCGCGAATGGCTTTGGCCCATGCTCGATGCGCAGCAACGCCACACCTTGCTTGGCCCGGCCCAGAGCATCTGGGCCATCGGACGGCAACACAGCTTGCTGGTTCAGGAGCGTTCTCCAGAAGACCTGACTGCCATCGCAAGCGCGCCATCCATGATGCGCCTGCAACTCAGGGCCGACCAGTGGTCTGGCGTCAGTGACTTTGCCAACGTCCATGCCGCATGGCTGCAGCTGTGTTCGCAAGACAGTCTGTGGGCTGACCGGCTCGCCATGCAAGCCGGCTGGCCTCAGCGCACCTTCCACAGTCTGCAACATGCCAGCCGTTACGGTTTGCACGACGCCCGTTGCCGCACGCTGTTTGCCAGACACGCGCTGGAGATCGGCATGGACTTTCATCTTGCCCCCTTGCTGGCCCCGGTATGGCTGAAGACGGCGGAGGGCGTGCCATATGGACGGGCTCTGGAAGATGTCATCCACGACCGCCCTGACTTGCTGGCAGGGATTTTTCGAAAGGCGCTTTGATCATGGCTTGTACCAATCCTCAGAATCCATCCTGCCCGAACTGCAACAAAAGCGGTCTGGCCATCCTGCCGGTACGCTATTGCGTGGTCCCCAAGGAGGTTGATGCATTTGTGCCCGCTCCGTTGGGTAACAAGGTCTTGACGGTCCCTCTGCGCAATCACAACTATGCGCTGCGCACCTTGAGACAGGGTTTCCTCTATCTCTTCCACGAGAAGCATCCCAGCGGTAGCCACATCAAATGGGAAGTCTATGCAGTCTCCGAGGCCGGCACGCTATGGAAGATGCCATCGGCGAGCGCCATCAGGCTGGTCAGCGAGGACCCCCAGTGTGCGCGCAATGGGCACAATCTCCCGGCATCGGTCATCACGATCGAAGAGCCGCAACACTGCAAGCGAGTCTGGCTGGCGTTTTCCGAGCATATATGGAGCGCGGAGACGCTGGCCGACTTTGAGCGTGACGTCAAACTCCGTGACCGCCGGATGCAATGCTTGGAGCCGGCGACCTGGATTGCCGTCGGCGGCTATCGCCACGGGCTTGCCGCGAGCAAACGCAACATCGAGCAGATATTGGAATATCGCCCGCGGTATGACGCTGGCACGCTCAACAGACGCGGCATGAGAAACATCAGCAAGCCGGCCAAGGATGGCAGCTATTTCAAGGAGGTACTCGCGCGGGAAAGCACCGTCCATATCTCCTATGCCCGTCCGGATCAAAGTGAGACCGTCGCCAGCCTGATGCAGCAGATCGGCAAGCAGACAAAGGGAAAAGATCATCCGCCAATGATCATGGGGCTGTGGGATGCGGTAGGCATCGTGCATGAGCTCAATGGCTATCGCAATGACGTGGTCGGCTGGTCGGAGAAGTACATGGACGAGCTGGAGCAGCAGGTCTCGGCGATGATGACCATTGATGGCTTGCGGGAAGTGCTGGAGGAGCGCGCGGCTCAATTTCAGGAGGAGGTGCAGCAGGCACAGCCCATCAGGCAACCTGATACTGAGCCGATACGGGCCGGTGCCGCGACTCGTCCGACGCAGGAGCGGCAGAAGCTTGAGGAAATCTGCGACCTCATCGATGACTTGCGCATGAAGGACATTTCCCCCCGGGTCATTGATCCTGACCATCTGCTCCACCGCGTCAATCGACTACCTGAACCACAGCGTAGCGAAGAACTGGCAAAGGCGCGCCTGAAGGCTGACGAACTGGTCCGTGCACGGGGAAGAGCGGGCCGCAAGAATGTTGCCTACGCGCGTGCCGGTGCCTGGAAAAAGTATGAAAGCCGGCTGGACAAGCCACTACTGGAAAAATTCAAGAAGAACTACCAGGCTTTCCAGGACGAGGTCGCTCGCATCGCCGAGGAGCGTACGGAAGACCTGGTGCTCTGGCTGGAATCGAAGAGTCTGCTGGACGCCTTCAGCGAGTTTCATGGAAAGAACGTCCATGACGGCATGGTGTTTGACGATCAGGTCGGCCGTGCACTCTTTGGCATGAACCACAGCCTGGTTGGCCAGCGCAAGATCGCCGCCTGGGTGGACGACATGCAGGCCACCGAAAGCAATCTGATATGGCGGGCGATGGCGCTCAATCAGGTCGATGCGATGCGCGAACTCGATTCCTACCTGAAAGAGGCCAGCGCCCACAACGACAAGCGGGTGCTGGCGTCCAGCCTTGGCTGGGACACTGTCTTTCAAAAGAGCCTGAAGTCGGTGGCCGACGTCTACAAGAAGGCCAACAGCCTCTACGTCGCTAACGACAAGGCGGCCTCCGCCAAAGGGGCTATGGCCTTCGATGTCGCACTCAAGGCGTATCCCACGCGGGGCATCGATCGTCAGATCATGACGACGGGCGACGCCATCATGCGGCGATTCCGGATCAACAGCGTGCTCGATTATGGGGGCGAGAAAATGATCCAGCACCTCTTGAGCATCCGGGCGCTGGTGGACCCGGCGGACTCGCTGCAGCTGATACGGGTGCAATCGAAGGAAGAAGGCATTGCGCGACAGCAGACCATGGAGCGGCTACGCACGGCCAGGACCTTCCTGCTGGAAGACAAGCCGGAGATGAGAACAGCGCAAGCAGAGAAGTTGCGCGCGGCCTGGGAAGGATTCAAGAACAGCGGCACGCACAGCAATGCCGTCAAGGACATCCGGTTGAACCTGCTGGTCATGCTCATCGAGGGCGGCAACTTCGCCAAGATGATGGGCGAAGTCCTGAAGAAGAATGACAAGAAAAGCTGGCTGGCGCTGGCCGCTTCAGGCATGACGATTACCGCGGGCCTGTTCGATATCACGGCGACGCTGGTGAAAGGGATTGCGCAGGATGCGGCAGGTGATTTTGACAAGGGCGCTTCGCTCTGGAGCTATCAGCGGTTGAAGTTGGCGGGGGGGTTGTTGAGTGCGGGGGGATCGGCGATTGGGGCTTATTTGGACTACCAAGAATATCGAATATCAGAAGGAAAAGGACAGCATCTTATTTCTCTTCTCTATAAACTCAAAATTGTCGGCGGAGCGGCCAACTTGGTGATCTCTCTGGCAACTGCATTAACGTACTCTGCGCCGTACCTTCGTCAGGTAACTGCGAAATCGGTACTTTTTGTGACTGCCAGGGCAGTAGAAAAAGAACTCGAACTAATAGCAGCAAGGGGCTTGCTGATGCTAGCAGGAACTACGCTCTCTGTCGGGCTACTTGCGCTACAGATTTTGATATGGACGTTAATCGATGACGAATTACAAGATTGGTGCTCACTTTGCCCATTCGGGGAAAAGCGCGAGGCTAAAGCAGCATTTTCTTCGCATCGTGAGCAAATACTTGCTCTCAACAAGGCATTATCAGATCTGCGATTGGCGCCTGCGGCGCTGGAGCCAGCAAAGGCAGCCTGGATAGAAACTGAGGAGGCAACCTTATACGAAATCCAGATGTATTTCTGAAAGTTAAAAATGACTAAGTTTCTAGAGCACCCCGGAATGCATGGCTTCTTAAAGATTTCGGGCACTATTACGAATTTGAAGAAATGCCGTAAAGCAGCAAGTTTTCTCTTCACCGCACGCGATCAAAAGAATATTCAAATAGGAGCGATTGCATCGGCGTTTGCCGACATTACAGGACAAGCGGCAGCCCTCTCGCACCATGCATCGTCCATGGAAGAAGACGCTGACTTCGTTCAGTTTGAGCTGGATGGACGTAACGTCAGTGGATGGCTATGGGGTAGTCCATTCCAGAATGGAGACTGCGTCGAAGCTGCCGTGAGAAAGCATGGTGAGCGCTACGAACTGTTCGGTCTGCAAAACGCGGACGAAAGAGTCATTGCCCTGTATCCACACTGTTCCAGAGGATCAAGAAGTCACTATCGTCTGACATTCAAAGGTACGGTTTTGGCTAATCTGATTTTCTTTGGCCTGTACTTTCTCGTCACCATCACGTTGGACGACGACAAGAGACCGCTGACGGCGCAACTCATCCCGGGTTGGGAAGGTGCATGCATTCTCTTGGGAATGTTTATTTTCATTACAGGATCCAGCCTGAAAATAGCCCGGAAATGGATGCCGTTCGCTCGACTGACCGAACAAGTATTGGCCACGCTTGGATTTCCCGAACCCTCCGAGATCGATCTGGTGAAATCATCCAGAGGCCTGAGAAAGGCTACCGAGACGGATGGCAGCGGGATCTTTTTTAGATATTGATATGCATCCTCCCTTCATGCTTGCAGTGAGGCTCTCAGGGCTAGGGGTTTCTACCGTTGTGTTCTCCCCGCAATCAGTCGGCTTACAGACTGGAAGTCCTATTTCGTGAAACGAGTACCTTGGCTCTCGATCGTCCCACTTTTAGTAAACGTTCAACTCCACAGATAGCCGCGCGATAAGAAGTGCCTTCGCAAATTAGCAATGACCGACTTTATTGACATCCCCAACAGCAATGATCTTCAGAAATTATCAGGCCATATAAAGAATTTCAGGAAGTCACGCGAGACAGCCAATTTCTTCTTCACCGCACGCGATCAGAGCAACATGCGCCTCGGAGCGATTCTGTCGGCCTTGATCGGTGACTCCGGGCAGGCGGCGAGTTTGTCCAGCTACGCATCTTCCATGGAAGATGCTGCGGATTTTGTTCAGTTCGAACTGGAGGGACGTGCCATCAGTGGATGGTTATGCGGCAGTCCATTCAAGGACGGTGACTATGTTGAGGCTGCCGTCAAGAAACAAGGCAGTAGTTACGAGCTGTTCGCTGTGTACAAACCAGAAGACCGAAACATTGCTCTCTATCCGCATTGCGTCAGAGGAACCCGTGCCTTCCTGCATATCGCTCTGCGACGAACCTTCTTTGTCAACGTTTTTTTCCTCACTGCGCTTTGTCTCTTGTTCCTGTTTGGTGGCAGCCAGTCACTGGAGCAGGCAATCGAATTCATTTCTTCAAAAGAAGCGACGTGGGGATTCTTGCTCGCCATTGTGCTCACCACGGGAGGTTGCGTGGCAATGGCTTGGAAGTGGCTTCCCTTCGCCAAGCTGGCAGAACAGATTTTTCGCGCGCTCGAGTTTCAGCAACCTTCCAACGTCGATCTATCCGAATCTACCAAACGTTTGGCTGCTCCAGACGAGGAGGCAGAGGAAGGGCAAGGCAGCTACTTTAAATATTGAGATCACTGATATTTCCTTATCAGTCCCCGTCGCAACCAAGGTACGCCCCTTAGTGCCGCTGCTGCCCTATCTTTAAAACACGATGACCGACTTCATAGCCATCCCCAGCAGCAATGATCTTCAGAAATTATCAGGCCATATAAAGAATTTCAGGAAGTCACGCGAGACAGCCAATTTCTTCTTCACTGCACGCGATCAGAGCAACATGCGCCTCGGAGCGATTCTGTCGGCCTTGGTCGGCGACTCGGGGCAGGCGGCGACTCTGTCGAACTATGCCTCTTCCATGGAGGGCATGGGGGATTACGTTCAATTTGAACTGGACGGACGTTCTCTGGCCGGATGGCTCTGGGGCAGTCCCTTCAAGGAGGGCGACTATGTGGAAGCGGCCGTCAAAATACACGGCAGCCGTTACGAGCTGTTCGCCTTATACAAACCAGAGGAACGAACTATTGCGCTCTATCCTCATTGCATCAGAGGGACCCGCGCCTTCTTGCGCATTGCACTGAAGCGGACCCTTTTCGTCAATCTGATCCTTCTTACGACGGTTTCTCTCTTGATACTGTTCGGCTTCAACCAACCACTAACATACGGGATAGAATTTTTTTCCTCAAAGGAGGGCATGCTGGGTTTACTCGCAGCAGTCTTAATCTCCACTGGGTGTTGCCTCGCGATGACTTGGAAATGGCTTCCCTTCGCCAAGCTGGCAGAAAAGATCTTTCGTGCGCTGGATTTCCCGTCGCCCTCCGACATCAATTTATCGGAATCCACCAAACGGCTAACCGCACCGGATGAGGATGACGAAGATGAGGAAGACAACGGACTCTATTTCAAATATTAAAACCGCCCCTCTTTCCAAGCCCCCAATAAGAAACCCCACGCCCGTTGCCAGGCGTGGGGTTCATCCACCAACTTGTTGCGCTACCAGGCAACGGGTGTGACTCAGCCGGCCAGCTTCTTGCGCAGCAGTTCCGTCAATTGCGCCGGATTGGCCTTGCCCCGCGTAGCCTTCATAGCCTGGCCGATCAGGGCGTTGATGGCCTGTTCCTTGCCGGCGCGGAATTCCGCCACCGATTTTTCATTGGCCGCCAGCACCTGGTCCACGATGGCTTCCAGCGCACCGCTGTCCGAAATCTGCTTCAGGCCCTTGGCTTCGATGATGTCGTCGGCCAGCGAGTCCTTGTCGGACTTGGCTTCCCACATGCCCGCAAAGACTTCCTTGGCGATCTTGTTGGAGATGGTGCCATCGGCGATGCGCTTCAACAGCAGCGCCAATTGTGCAGCCTTCACGGGGGCATCGGCGATGTCGGTGTCTTCGCGATTGAGCGTGGAGGCGACGTCACCCATCAACCAATTGGCGGCCGGCTTGGCTTGTTCCTTGCCGGCTGCGGCCACCACGGCTTCGAAGTAGGAGGCCATGCCCTTGGATTGGGTCAGTACCATGGCATCGTATTCCGGCAGCGCATATTCGGCCACGAAACGTTCGCGCATGGCGGCAGGCAGCTCGGGCATGGTGGCCTTGACGCGTTCGATCCATTCCTGCGAGATGGCCAGCGGCGGCAGGTCGGGGTCGGGGAAGTAACGGTAATCCTGCGCGTCTTCCTTGCTGCGCATGGAGCGGGTTTCCTTCTTGTCCGGGTCGTAGAGGCGGGTTTCCTGCACCACGGTGCCGCCATCTTCGATCAGCTCGATCTGGCGGCGTACTTCGTAGTTGATGGCCTCTTCCAGGAAGCGGAAGGAGTTCAGGTTCTTGATCTCGCAGCGGGTGCCGAATTTTTCCTGGCCGACCGGACGCACGGAAACGTTGGCGTCGCAGCGGAAGGAACCTTCCTGCATGTTGCCGTCGCAGATGCCCAACCAGACCACCAGCGAATGCAGGGCCTTGGCATAGCCCACGGCTTCGGCGGCGCTGCGCATCTCGGGTTCGGTGACGATTTCCAAGAGCGGCGTGCCGGCACGGTTGAGGTCGATGCCGGTCATGCCCTGGTAGTCTTCGTGCAGGGACTTGCCGGCGTCTTCTTCGAGGTGGGCGCGGGTCAGGTTGATGGTCTTGATCTCGGTCTTGCCGTCCTTCTCGACGGCAAACGACATGGTACCGCCTTGCACCACGGGGATCTCGAACTGGCTGATCTGATAGCCCTTGGGCAGGTCAGGATAGAAGTAATTTTTGCGCGCAAACACCGAGCGCGGCGCGATGGTGGCGCCGATGGCCAGACCGAACTGGATGGCGCGTTCTACCGCGCCCTTGTTCAAGACCGGCAGCACGCCCGGCAGGGCCAGGTCCACCGGGCTGGCCTGGGTGTTGGGTTCGGCGCCGAAGCGGGTCGAGCTGCCGCTGAAGATCTTGGATTGGGTCGAAAGCTGCGTGTGCGTTTCGAGGCCGATGACGACTTCCCACTGCATGATGTTGTCCTTGCGAATGCTGTTGTTGGTGACGAGGGCTGGACTTGCAGGCTCAGGCCGGTTCGCGCAGGTGCCAGTCGGTGGCCTGCTGGAACTGGTGCGCCACGTTCAAGAGGCGCGCTTCGTCGAAATAATTGCCGATGATCTGCAGGCCGACCGGACGCTTGGCGTTCTTCCCGCCCTGTCCGAATCCGCAAGGAATGGACATGCCCGGCAAACCGGCCAGGCTGGTGGAAAGCGTGAAGATGTCAGCCAGGTAGTTGGCCACCGGGTCGTCGGTCTTGTCGCCCAGGTCCCAGGCGACGGTGGGCGAGACCGGGCCCATGATGACGTCGCACTGGCGGTTCTCGCCGGCCAGGGCGCGCTGGAAGTCTTCGGCGATCAGACGGCGGATCTTCTGGGCCTGCAGGTAGTAGGCGTCGTAGTAGCCGTGCGAGAGCACGTAGGAACCGACCAGGATGCGGCGCTTGACCTCTTCACCAAAACCTTCGGCGCGCGACTTCTTGTACATCTCGGCCAGGTCCTTGTAGTCGGCAGCGCGATGGCCGTAGCGCACACCGTCAAAGCGCGACAGGTTGGACGAGGCCTCGGCCGGGGCGATCACGTAATACACGGGAATGGACAGTTCGGTCTTGGGCAGCGAAATGTCGACCAAGGTCGCGCCCAGCTTCTCGAACTCGGCCAGGGCGCCGCGCACGGCGGCTTCCACGTCGGCGGCCAGGCCGGCGCCGAAGAATTCACGGGGCACGCCGATGCGCAGGCCTTGCAGACTCTGGTTCAGCGAGCGGGTGAAATCTTCCTTGGGGCGCTGCAGGCTGGTGGAGTCGCGCTCATCGAAGCCGGTCATGGCGTTCAGCAGCAAGCCACAATCTTCAGCGGTCTTGGCAATCGGGCCGCCCTGGTCCAGCGAGGAGGCGAAGGCGATCATGCCGTAGCGTGAGACACTGCCATAGGTGGGCTTGATGCCGGTCACGCCGCACAGCGAGGCTGGCTGGCGGATCGAGCCGCCGGTGTCGGTGGCGGTGGCCGCCGGCGCCAGGCGCGCGGCCACGGCAGCGGCCGAGCCGCCCGAGGAGCCGCCAGGGATGGCGGTCTTGTCCCAGGGATTCTTGACCGGGCCGTAGAAGGAGTTCTCGTTGCTGGAGCCCATGGCGAATTCGTCACAGTTGAGCTTGCCCAGGGTGACGGTTCCGGCTGCATTGAACTGTTCGACCACGGTTGCGTCGAAGGGGCTCACGTAGTCTTGCAGCATGTGCGAACCGGCCGTGGTACGCCAGTTGCGGGTCACGAAGATGTCCTTATGGGCAATGGGCACACCGGTCAGGGGGCCGGCATCATTGCCTGCCAGGCGCACATCGGCGGCCTGGGCTTGCGCCAGGGTCAGGGCGCGATCCACGTGCAGGAAGGCGTTGAGGTCGCTGGCCTCGATGCGGTCCAGGAACAGGGTCGCCAGTTCAGTGGCGGAAATCTTGCGCGCTTGCAGTTGCGCGGACAGTTCTTTGAGGGTGAGCTTGTGCATGGAATTGGTTACGCTGCGGTCTTGCGGGCCGGCTGGGCCGGATGCGGACGGGTTCTGGCGTGGCGCCGGGCTTACTCGATCACCTTGGGGACCAGGTACAGGCCATCCTGGGTGGCCGGGGCTGGTTGCTGATAGTCCTCGCGGCGATTGGACTCGGTCACGACGTCCTCGCGCAGGCGCAGCGCCAGTGCCGGCTCGATGGCGGCGATCGGGTGCGACAGCGGTTCTACGCCGGAGGTATCGATGGCCTTCATCTGTTCCACCAGGGCGAAGATGCCATTGAGCTTCTCCAGCGTTTGCTCGGCCTGGGCCTCGGTGAGCTCCAGTCGGGATAGGTTGGCGATGCGTTTGACGTCGGAAAGGGCTAGTGACATGGTCGATAGGACGCGCCGGGCGCGCCGCGAGATGTTGAAATGGGAAGACCCGTGAGCCAAGGAGGCCGGAAACGGTTTTTCAGGGCCTCGGTACCCATGACGGGGTACCTGCAGGACAGGTCGACCTGGTCATGGCATGGTTCGCGCAAAAAACGGCAAACCCGCGCCAAATGGCGGCCGGAACGACTCGGGATGCGGATGTTTTTGGCAAACCGGCTTGCTGGTTTCTCGCAAATTATAAGGTAGAATGTCGGATTAATGCCTTGCTGGCGCCTGATTTTCGCGTCGCCGCAGCATGAACGGACACCCTCCCCCTATCAAAAAGCTAGGCGCCCCGTGGCGGGCGCATCAGGACAACTCATGTTTGGATTTCTCCGCAGTTACTTTTCGAACGATCTGGCGATCGACCTGGGCACCGCGAACACGCTGATCTACGCGCGCGGCCATGGCATCGTGCTGGACGAGCCGTCGGTGGTGGCGATCCGCCAGCAAGGCGGCCCCAACGGCAAGAAGACCATCCAGGCAGTCGGCAAGGAAGCAAAGCAGATGCTGGGCAAGGTGCCCGGCAACATCGAGGCGATCCGCCCGATGAAGGATGGCGTGATCGCCGACTTCACCGTCACCGAGCAGATGTTGAAGCAATTCATCCGCATGGTGCACGACTCCAAGCTGTTCCGTCCCTCCCCCCGTATCATCATCTGCGTACCCTGCGGCTCGACCCAGGTGGAACGCCGCGCCATTCGCGAATCCGCCCTGGGCGCCGGTGCTTCGCAGGTGTACCTGATCGAGGAACCGATGGCCGCCGCCATCGGCTCGGGCCTGCCGGTCTCCGACGCCACCGGCTCGATGGTGGTCGATATCGGCGGCGGCACCACCGAGGTGGGCATCATCTCGCTGGGCGGCATGGTCTACAAGGGTTCGGTGCGCGTGGGTGGTGACAAGTTCGACGAAGCCATCGTCAACTACATCCGCCGCAACTACGGCATGTTGATCGGCGAACAGACCGCCGAAGCGATCAAGAAGGAAATCGGCTCGGCCTTCCCCGGCTCGGAAGTCAAGGAAATGGAAGTCAAGGGCCGCAACCTGTCCGAAGGTATCCCGCGTTCCTTCACCATCTCCAGCAATGAAATCCTGGAAGCCCTGACCGATCCGCTCAACAACATCGTCTCGGCCGTGAAGAACGCGCTGGAACAGACCCCGCCGGAACTGGGCGCCGACATCGCCGAAAAGGGCATGATGTTGACCGGTGGCGGCGCACTGCTGCGCGACCTGGACCGTCTGCTGATGGAAGAAACCGGCCTGCCGGTGATCGTGGCCGAAGACCCGCTGACCTGCGTGGTGCGCGGCTCGGGCATGGCGCTGGACCGCATGGACAAGCTGGGTTCGATCTTCTCGGCCGAATAAGCCGGCAGCAACAAGAAACAAGCCGGCCGATGCCGGCACCTGTCCCTTGGGACGGGATTGCAGTCAAGCATGAACCGGCAGCGATGTACTGCCGGATGAGCGGGGAACCGATACGTTCACTATGACGCAGTTCACACCGACCAGCCACCCAGGGCGCATCTCCTTTGCGCCTGGGGTCGGAGGTCGGCCGGAACCGGGTCCGAGGAACGCTTCGGCTCCCCTTTTTGTTACTGTTTTCGACGCAGGAAGTGAGTTCTCCGCCTGCAGACGGCTGCTTTTCGCGGCCCTGCTGGCGGCCTGACGCCATGGAAATCCCACCACTCTTCAAGCAGGGCGCCTCAGCCCGGGTGCGCGTGACCGTCTTCGCATTGATCTCGGTCGTCATGCTGGTGGTCGACGCCCGTATGCACGTGCTAGGCACGCTACGCCAGGCACTGGGCACGGCCCTCTATCCGTTCCAGACGGTGGCCATGGTCCCGCGCGACGCCTTCACCAATTCGGCCGACTATTTTTCTTCGATGGCTTCGCTGCAGAAGGAAAACCACCAACTGCGCCAGCAACAGATCGTCAATGCCCAGCTGATGCAGCAGGAGCGCCTGCTGGCAGCCGAAAACGCGCAATTGCGCAAGCTGCTGGACATGCAGCAGAAGGTGCCGGTCAAGTCCATCGTGGGCGAGATCCTGTATGACGCGCGCGATCCCTTCACCCGCAAGATCATCCTCAATCGCGGCTCGCAGCAGGGCGTCATGCCCGGCCAGCCGGTGATCGACGAAGTAGGCATCGTGGGCCAGGTGACACGGGTGTTTCCGTTCACCTCCGAAGTGACCTTGCTGACCGACAAGGACCAGGCCATCCCGGTCCAGGTGCTGCGCAACGGCTTGCGCAGCGTGGCCTATGGCCGCGGCCAGACCGGTGCGCTGGACCTGCGCTTCATGCCGGCCAATGCCGATATCCAGAAGGGTGACGTGCTGGTGACCTCGGGCATCGACGGCGTCTACCCGCCCGGCCTGTCGGTGGCCAGCGTGGTGCTGGTGGAAACCCGTTCGGCCGACTCCTTCGCCCGGATCGTCTGCCGCCCGCTGGCCGGCATCGACCGCCATCGCCAGTTGCTGATCCTGCTGGTGGAACAAAACACACCGCCGCGACCGGAGCCGGACGTGGTCGATGAAAAATCGGCCAAGCTCTTCAAGCGCCGCCTGCGTGACAGCACCCGCGACAACGGTGGCGACGAGGCCACCGCCAAGGACAAACCGTCTGAAGAGCGCAAGGGTGCAGCCGAGGCAACCGCGCCGGCGGCCAAACCCGGCGCCGCAGCGGCATCGGCCACCCCGGCTGCTGCGCCGACCACAGGCGCCAAGCCGGCTGCCAAGGAATCTGCACGATGAACAATCAAACCATCCTCCTGCCGGCCAGTCCGCTATTCATCGCCTTTAGCCTCATCGTGGCCTTCGTGCTGAACCTGATGCCCTGGGGGCAGATGGTGGGCGTGCCCGACTTCGTGGCGCTGGCGCTGGTGTTCTGGAACATCCACCAGCCGCGCAAGGTGGGCATCAGCGCGGCTTTCCTGATGGGCTTGCTGATGGATGTGAACGAATCGACGCTGCTGGGCGAGAATGCCCTGGCCTATACCCTGCTGTCGTATTTCGCCATCATGATCCACCGCCGCGTGCTGTGGTTCCCGCTGCGCACCCAGGCGCTGCATGTGCTGCCGCTGATGTTGCTGGCGCAGGCGGTGCAACTGGTGATCCAGCTGC
Source organism: Herbaspirillum sp. B65 (assembly GCF_000333555.1). Taxonomy (NCBI): domain Bacteria; kingdom Pseudomonadati; phylum Pseudomonadota; class Betaproteobacteria; order Burkholderiales; family Oxalobacteraceae; genus Herbaspirillum; species Herbaspirillum sp. B65. The sequence continues at coordinate 33,671 of NZ_BADI01001142.1, forward strand.
TGGTGACGGGCAAGTCGCCGGATTGGTTCTATTTCAGCGAGAGCGTGGTGTCGGCTCTGCTGTGGCCGGTGGTGAGCGTCCTGTTGCTGGCGCCACAGCGCCGCGCTGTGGATCGCGACGAAAACCGTCCCATCTGAGGGGCCAGGTGCAAGCAGCATGACCGAATTCAAGAATACCGCGCATGAGCTGAGGCTGTTCCGGATGCGCTTGTTGGCCGCCAGCGTCGTGGTGCTGGTGTGCTTCAGCCTGCTGCTGGCGCGCTTTTTGTGGCTGCAGGTGGTGCGCCACGACGCCTACGCCGCCCAGGCCGAGGAAAACCGCATCTCGGTGGTGCCCATCGTGCCCAACCGCGGCCTGATCATGGATCGCAATGGGGTAGTGCTGGCGCGCAACTATTCGGCCTATACGCTGGAAATCACGCCCTCCAAGATCAAGACCAACATCGATGACCTCATTGATGAGTTGAGCACCATCGTAGAAATCCAGCCGCGCGACCGCCGCCGCTTCCGCCGCCTGCAAGAAGAATCCAAGAACTTCGAAAGCGTACCCATCCGCACCCGCTTGACCGATGAGGAAGTGGCCAAGTTCACCGCCCAGCGCTACCGCTTCCCCGGCGTGGAAGTGCAGGCGCGCCTGTTCCGCCAGTATCCGTATGGCAAGACGGCGGCCCACGTGATCGGCTACATCGGCCGCATCAGCCAGCGCGATGCCGAGCGCATCGCCGACTCCGACGACGAAGCCAACTACAACGGCACCGACTACATCGGCAAGGAAGGCCTGGAAAAAAGCTACGAGACCCAGCTGCACGGCACCACCGGCTACGAGGAAGTGGAAATCTCGGCCAGCGGACGCGCCGTGCGCTCGCTCTCGCGCACCCCCGCCACACCCGGCAAGAACCTGATCCTGTCCATCGATATCGAGTTGCAGAAGGTGGTGGAAGAAGCCTTCGGCGACCAGAAGGGCGCGCTGGTGGCGATCAACCCGGCCACCGGCGACATCCTGGCCTATGTCTCGCAGCCCTCCTATGACCCCAACCTGTTCGTCGAAGGCATCGATCAGCAGAGCTGGGACGAGTTGAACAAGTCGCCCGACCGACCACTGCTGAACCGCCCGCTGTCGGGCCTGTATTCGCCCGGCTCGACCTACAAGCCCTTCATGGCGCTGGCCGCGCTGGAACTGGGCAAGCGTCGTCCGCAGGACGCCATCCGCGATCCTGGCTTCTTCGTGCTGGGCAACCACCGCTTCCGCGACGACAAGGAAGGCGGCCACGGCATCGTCGACATGTACCGCTCCATCGTGGTGTCCTGCGACACCTACTACTACATGCTGGCCAACGACATGGGGGTCAACGCCATCCATGACTTCATGAAGCCTTTCGGCTTCGGTCAGATCACCGGCATCGACCTGGAACACGAAAAGCGCGGCATCCTGCCCTCCACCGATTGGAAGCGCAATGCCTTCCGCAAACCCGAACAGAAGCGCTGGATCGCCGGCGACACGGTGTCGCTGGGCATCGGCCAGGGCTACAACAGCTTCACCCCGTTGCAACTGGCGCAAGCCACCGCCATCCTGGCCAACAATGGGGTGGTGATGAAGCCGCACCTGGTCAAGATCATCGAAGATGGCGTGACCCACGAGCGCACCGAGACCGTACCCAAGGAAAGCTACCGCATCCCCTTGAAGCAGGAAAACATCGACTTCATCAAGCGCGCCATGGTGGGCGTGGTCAAGGAAGGTACCGGTGCGGCCGCCTTCCGGGGCGCCCCGTATGAATCAGGCGGCAAGACCGGTACGGCGCAGGTGGTCAACATCGCCAAGAACCAGAAGTATGATTCCAGGAAGCTCTCGCGCATCTTCCACGACAACGGCCTCTACATCGGCTTTGCGCCGGCGGATGCGCCGCGCATCGCCATTGCGGCGGTGGTCGAGAACGGTGGCTGGGGGGCTGGCGTGGCCGCGCCCCTGGTGCGCAAGGCCATGGACTACTTCATGCTGGGCAAACGTCCCAACGAGCCGATCAAGTCGGTCGCGCCCGATGCGGCGAGCCCGGATACCCCGGTCGAAGGCCCCACCTCCGAGGAAGGTGGCAGCAGCAATACGCCGACCGTCCAGCCGGATGTACAGGAATGAAGTCTTTTCCTGCACGCTACCTGGCGCCTGATATGAACCCTGCACCAGGGCCCGGCCCGGCGCCGGGCCAGACATCGCAACAAGCAGTACGCACGAGGAGCCGGCATGAGCCTGCAACGTCCGCCCCTGTGGCAAATCATCAAGCCGCACCTGACGGTGTTCGATGGCGCGCTGTCGCTGATCGTGTTCCTGATCGTGTCGGTCGGTATCGTCACGCTGTACTCCGCCGGCATGAACTTTCCGGGTCGGGTGGAAGACCAGCTGCGCAACATCCTGGTGGCTTTCATCATCATGTGGATCGCCGCCAACGTCTCGCCGCAACTGCTGCTGCGGCTGGCGGTGCCGGTCTATACGATAGGCGTGACGCTGTTGATTGCGGTGGCGCTGTTCGGCATCATCAAGAAGGGCTCGCGCCGCTGGCTCAACATCGGGATGGTGGTGCAACCCTCCGAGATCATGAAGATCGCCATGCCGCTGATGCTGGCCTGGTACTTCCAGAAACGGGAGGGCATGTTGCGCTGGGATGCCTTCCTGGTGGCGGCGGTCCTGCTGCTGATCCCGGGTTTCCTGATCATCCGCCAGCCTGACCTGGGCACGGGCCTGCTGGTGCTGGCCGCGGGCTTCTACGTGATCTTCTTTGCCGGTCTGCCATGGAAGATCCTGCTGGGCCTGGTGATTGCCGGGGCGGCCAGCCTGCCGGTGGTGTGGTCGTTCATGCACGATTACCAACGCCAGCGCGTCATGATGCTGATCGACCCCACCTCCGATCCGCTGGGCAAGGGCTTCCACATCATCCAGTCGACCATTGCCATCGGCTCCGGCGGGGTAACCGGCAAGGGCTGGCTGATGGGCACGCAGACCCACCTGGAATTCATCCCCGAGCGCACCACCGACTTCATCTTCTCGGTCTATTCCGAGGAATTCGGGCTGATCGGCAATATCGTGCTGCTGATCCTGTACCTGCTCTTGATCGGCCGCGGCCTGATGATCACGGCCAATGCGCCTTCGCTCTTTACGCGCCTCTTGGGCGGGGCCATCACCATGATCTTCTTCACCTATGCCTTCGTGAACATGGGCATGGTCAGCGGCATCCTCCCGGTGGTGGGCGTGCCCTTACCCTTCATGAGCTATGGCGGCACCGCGCTGGTGACGCTGGGCCTGGGTGCCGGCATCCTGATGAGCATCCAGCGCCATCGCAAGCTGGTGCAGAGCTAGGGCCTGTTCCATCGGGCAATATGCAAGCCGCAGTTGAACTTGCGGCACTGACAAGTTGTCAGCCTCGTTGCGCTGCACTCTGGTATCGTTGCGAACATTCCGGCCGGGACAGGTCACCAGGTCCGGCGCATCGACTGTTGACCAAGGACAGGCTATGGGAACCATCTTCTACGAACATCTCCGCAGGACCAGCTCCCGAGCGGGCCGGCCGCCGGCGCTAGCGATGCCGGCGGCACTGCGCTGGGGCAGCCTGGTGCTGCCACTGCTGCTGGCGGCCTGCGGCACCACCCAGCAATCGCCCTACCAGGGCGCCCAGGTACCGGGCACACCGACCAAGTCCGCCAGCGCCCGACCGTCCAATGTGCCGGCCCTGCCGGCAGCCGGATCGGGACGGGGCGGCTACTACAAGGATGATGGCCCGGGCGATCACATCCCCGATGGCCTGTTGGACGTGGCCGACGCCGAACCGCAGGTGGAACCCATCTCCAAGGCCGCCAGCCGGCCCTATGCGGTGTTCGGCAAGACCTACGTGCCCATCACCGACAATAACCAGCCCTTCATCCAGCGCGGCATCGGTAGCTGGTATGGCAAGAAGTTCCACGGCCAGAAGACTTCCTCGGGCGAGCTCTACGATATGTACAAGATGACGGCGGCGCACCCCACGCTGCCCATCCCGTCCTATGCCCGGGTGACCAACCTGAAGACCGGCAAGCAAGTCATCGTGCGCATCAATGACCGCGGGCCCTTCCACTCCAACCGCATCATCGACCTCTCCTATACCGCCGCGCTCAAGCTGGGTTATCTCGGCACTGGCAGCAGCGAACTGGAAGTCGAACGCATCCTGCCCGAGGAAGCGCAGCGCATGGCCGATGCGCGCCGCAATGGCAGCAGCAGCACCATGCTGGCGGCGGCCGATCCCATCAACCGCGCGGCCGACACTGGTGCTGGGGCGTCCACGGGCGCGGTGGAAATCAATCGGGTGAGTGCGCAGAACCTGCCGCCGCAGCCCACCGTCGCGGCGGTGCAGCCGATCAACGCCAGTACCAGCAGTGCCGCAGGCGGCGCCGGCCTGGCCGGTGGCGGCGGCATCATCAATGCGGTGGCCAGCGGTACGGCGCCCTCCCCGGCCATGCCGCAGGCAGTACCGTGACGGCGGGCTATTACCTGCAGTTCGGCGCCTATTCCCAGGAAGCCAATGCCCTGGTGGCGCGCGACAAGCTCTTGCCCAGCCTCTCGGGCATCGTCGACAACATGCAGGCGGTGCAGGTCAACGGACTCTATCGTCTCTACGCCGGGCCTTATCCGACCCGCCCGGAGGCGCAGAATGCCGCCATGCTGGTACGCCAGCGCAGCGCCGGCACCCCCTTCATCGTCGAACGCTGATCATCGGCGTCAAGCCTGATCGTCCTCTTGCGCGCCCTGCCTGATCTGCAGGGCGCGTTCATACAAGGCATTCTTTTTCTGGCCGGTGATCTGCGCAGCCAGGGCCGCAGCCTGCTTGACCGGCAACTCCTCCAGCAAGATGCGCAGCACGCGCTCGCCCTCGGCATCTTCGCCCTCGACCGGCTGCGCCCCTTCCAGCAAGACCACGAATTCGCCGCGCTGGCGGTTGGCATCCTGTGCCAGCCAGGCTGGTGCCTCGCCCAGCGGGCAGCGGTGGATGTGCTCGAACAGCTTGGTCAGTTCGCGCGCCAGCACCACCTGACGGGTGGGGCCGAACACCTGCAGCAGCGATTGCACCGTCTCGACGATGCGGTGCGGGGCTTCATAGAACACCAGCGCGGCTTGCAGATCGACCAGCTCTTGCAGGGCGGTCTCGCGCTGGCGCGTCTTGACCGGCAGGAAGCCGACGAAGAGGAAGCGCGCATCGGCCAGGCCCGAAGCCGACAAGGCCGTCACCGCCGCCGACGCCCCCGGCAGCGGAATGACCTGGAACCCTGCTGCGCGCACGGCGTCCACGACACGGGCGCCCGGATCGGAGACGGCAGGTGTGCCGGCGTCGGAAACCACGGCCACGCGCTGGCCGGCCTGCAGCCGCTCGATGATCTTGGCGGCGGCTTCGCGCTCATTGTGTTCATGGGTAGCCAGCAACTGTATAGATCATCGCAATGCGGGTGACATCCAAGAAGAGTTTCATGTTTCCTCAAAAAAAGAGTGTTCCGCTGCGTAAATACGGGGATGGCCTGAAATGGTTCGAAAAAATNAAATGAACCTTTTTTTTGAGAAGTCGGCATCAACGGCACATCCAGCAAAAAAATAGAAATGCGCGCCCCTTTAGCTAATTCCATCGAACAAGAAGAAATCCACCTGCTCCGACGCATCTCGCATGGCGACAGGAAGGCTTT
>NZ_BADI01001141.1:0-12478 GCF_000333555.1 Herbaspirillum sp. B65
CAATGGTTCCAGCCCGGATTTTGACGGACCGCGCAATCTTCTGAATGCGGCGCGCATATGCGTCTGCCCCGAGTCGCGTGACATGGGCGTCATGATCGCCATGAACAACCAGATCAACGCCGCACGAGATGTCAGCAAGACCCATACTGCCGATGTCGAGACTTTCAAGTCGGGGGATTTCGGCGTGCTGGGTGTGGCCGATGAAGATCGCATCGTGTTCGCGCGCCGTCCGCTGCGCCGCCAATACCTTCCTCTGCTGGGCGGCACGTTGCCGCGGGTGGAGATCATTCCCATGTTCGGCGGCGCCAGCGGCGATCTGCTACGCGCTGCGGTCTCACTGGGTACACGCGGGATCGTGATTCAAGCGCTCGGTTTCGGCAACGTAAATGCCGCCCTGTACGAGGCCATTCGGGAGGCTATTGTTCAGGGCGTGACGGTCGTCATTTCCACCCGGGTGGCCAACGGCCGGGTGCTGCCATCCTACGGATTCGACGGCGGCGGAGCCACGCTCAAGGCGGCAGGTGCGATCTTTGCCGATGACCTCAGTGCACAGAAGGCGCGTATCCTGTTGATGCTCGGCCTGCAATCTACCCACGACGCGACGCAATTGCAGGCGTTGTTCGACCGATAAGGACAGCTCATGACCATCCATCCATCTGGAGACAAGCCGCCACGCCGGGAAGACGGCTGGCGCATCGGCGTGCTGTTTTCACGCTCGGGAGCGACGGGCGTGACCGAGTCCGAGCATTTTTTCGGGACTGCACTGGCCATTGAAGAAATCAACCAGCTTGGCGGCGTACTCGGCCGGCCGCTGATTCCGGTCGCCTACGACCCCAAGGGCGACATTACCGAATACCGCAAGCTGGTGACGCGGATGCTGCTGGAAGACGAAATCAACGTGGTCTTCGGGTGTTCCCGCTCGTCCAGCCGCAAAGCGGTGCTGCCGGTGATTGAACGCAATAACGCATTGCTGTGGTACTGCTCCTTCTACGAAGGTTTCGAGTATTCGCCGAACGTGATCTATACCGGTGCGGTACCCAACCAGAACAGTGTGCAGCTGGCCGCGTATTTGATGCAGAACAAGCGCACCCGCTTCTTCCTGGTGGGGACCGATTACATCTATCCACGCGAATCCAATCGCCTCATGCGTGACATGGTCGAACAGCATGGCGGCGAGGTGCTCGACGAAATCTACCTCCCCCTGGAAGCCGGGCGGGCGGAGCTGGAAGAGATTCTCACAGAGATCCGGGCAGCCCAGCCCGATGTAGTTTTTTCGACCTTGGTCGGCCAATCGGCGCGGCAGTTTTACCAGCTCTATCCGGGATTCGGCTTTGACCCCAAGGTCACGCCCATCGCCAGCCTGTCGATGGCAGAAGAGGAGGTGCGCTTGATCGGCCCCGAAATTTGCGCCGGCCACATTACCGCAGCGACCTATTTCGGATCCTTGGACAACGCAAGCAATCGACATTTCGTCGAGCTTTGGCGCAAGCGTTTCAATGACCGTCCCACCAGTACCTGGTCCGAGATGGCCTACACCCAGATTCATCTCTTTGCTCGGGCCTTGCAGCGTGCCGGCAGCCTGGACCGGCGCAAGCTGGTGGAGGCCACGCACGCTGTGTCCTTCGATTCACCCGAAGGCCGCATCAGCGTCGACGCAGAGAACAATCACTGTGCCCTCACCCCGCGCATCGGCATTTGCCGCAGCGACGGACAGTTCGATATTGCCTGGGAGGCGTCGGAGCCGGTCAAGCCGGATCCTTACTTGTCCACTTTCGGCTTTTCCGACTTTTGGCTGAGGTGAAATCATGGGACAAAGCCTACGAAGACTTTACGAAGACCTGCGCAGCATTTGCGTGGCCGTGGTCTATCCGCCAGGAGAGGATCGCGACGTCGTGATTCAGCAGTTACAGCGTATCGGCTGTCGTCTGCGCGTCATCTGGCCCAGCCCGGTTGAGCCGCCGGCAGGAGCCGATGTCATTTTCTTCCAGATCTCCCAGGAGCTGGAGGAGCGCACCGCATGGAATGCCAGCGCCGTGGACGCTGCCCTGGTGGCACTTTCCGACTATGAAAGCCCGACCACCTTGAAGCTGCTGCTCGATACCAAGGCGCACGGTGTGCTGACCCGCCCGTTCCGTTCACAGGGGATACTGAGTACGCTGGTACTGGCAAGGTCTTCCCAAGGATTCCAGCAACGCCAGCAGGCCAAGATAGACAAACTCGAATCGACCATCAAGTCACGGCGCCAGATTGAAAAGGCGATCCGGGTACTGGTCGACTATCAGGCGCACAGCGAAGAAAGCGCATACCAATTCATGAGGGAACGCGCTACCAGCCTGCGGGTAACGGTAGCCGAAGTGGCATCCATGTTGCTGGAGACGCAGGATGCGATGGAAAAACTGGGCTTTGTACCTGCCCCGAAACAAAAGAATGGCGGCCGCGGCAACTGAGGCTTCAATACCACGCCCCACCGCTGTTACCAAGCCGTTGCGCCTTAGCGAAGAGCGCTTGCTCAAGAGGGCGCTTGCCGACTGATGGGCAAAGTGGTTCCCCGGCCTCTGCGGTGCGGTTCTTTTCCACCGAAAGCGTCGCGCCCAAGTAAGGGATGGAACTGATCCATCTGGCCCGGCAACATAAATTCACAATCGCATCAACTTGTCACCTGTCTCATTCGCTATCTACGACGGCAACGGTGGCTTGATACGGTTGCGTTACCGCCCGTTTCCCTGAACCTCTATCGGCACACCCGACCTGTGCTCTTCGGGGCGGCGGTCTTATGGCTCGGTTTTATTATTTATATGATTTTACTTTCTCTCGTCGGGTTCTTCCTGTTGATCGTTTTTGCGTGTCGCCAAGGTGGGCGATACCCATCGTCCGGGCAGGCAATCTCGGTGCCGGACATGCAGAAAAACATCTTCCCAAATCTACCGAATTCCGAACCATCCATTTCCAGTGTCGCTGCCGGTGCCGCGTATCGTTGCGCAGGCGTGCAGACACTTCATCATTTTTCAAGACATCCATCCCATGACCAAAATCACTTCGGGCGCGGATCACTCCCTGCCCATCTCTGCTGCCGATGTACCGGCAGCCACAACCTCGACCCAGATCCCAACCGGGGATAGCACTTCGGCGGTCGCCAGCGGCTCCTCTGCCCGTATCGACAGCCCGGTGGCCAAACGCGCGCGCTTGTCAGTACTGATCCCCGCGCTCAATACCGAAGTCCTGACTGCAAGCGCGCCTGCCTGGCCCGCAGGCCGCGTAGACATGCGCGCGCATCTGCAGCGCATCAGCGGCGCAGCAGACGCTTCGCCCGACGAGCAAGCCCCGTTGTCTACGATCGGTCGGCCTCTTCCGCCGCTCAATCCACAATCGGTCGGGCGCTATTTCCAGGAAGTCGCCGGCCAATGGCCCAGTGAACGCGAAGACCTTGCCGATGCCCTCTGCCACAACCTGAGTGCGCTGGCCGATGGCCCCAAGCGCCAACAGCATCATCTGGAAATCACGCTGCACTGGCATTGCCTGAGTGAAGCCGAGAAACGCAATGTGCTCAATACGCTGGGCAGCGAGCAAAGCCACCTGTTGGGTGATACTGCAATCGACACGACCCCGGATGCCAAACTTTCACCTGTACGGGACTGGGTCGAACATACCGTTGTCAACATGAAACCTGACGAGGCCACCCGCTTGCTCAAGTCCTGCACCCCGACTGCGCAGAAAAATCTCGCCACGGTATTCAAGGGTGCCGGCGAGGACGCTCAAGTCAGGACGATGATCAAGCAACGCTTCGCCAGTTTGCGCATGACCATGCCGCTCGATCACATGTATGACTACACCGGGTTCTTCTGGGACAACAAGCGCAAGGTCGGTGAATTGCCACCGGGCGTGGCCGAGAATCTCAAAGTATGCGTGGTCGGTGCCGGTCCAGCCGGCATCATCGCCGCCGATGGGCTGAACCGGCTGGGCGTCAAGCCAGTCGTGCTCGAGCAGGCCGACAAGATCGGCGGTCGCATTGCGCCCGAAGGTGGCCACGCCAGGACGGCTCCATGAGTCCGACGCCGCTGCATCCGGGCGGGATGCGCTTCCACACCACGCGCGGCAACGTCTACTGGAGCCTGGCCGAACACTATCAGTTGCAACACGTGCCGTTTCCCAACTCAAGCTCGGTTCAGACTTCCTACATCATCGGCAATGAGGTGCACGAAGCCGAACCTGGCAAGTCGCCTGGCAATGCGGTCATGCAAAAGGTCGCTCAGGACGTCTTGCGCTCCATGACCGAACCTTTGCTGGCCCCCATTCGGGCCGCGCGCGACGCTGCCGACACCGCCTTGTTCCGCGAACTCTGTGATGCCGCCAAGAAGAAGTTCGATAGCCACAACTTCCGCTCTGGACTGGATACTCTGCTCAAAGAGAAAGGCATCGAATGGAACCAGAAGGAGTGGCAGACCTTCGGCGCTACCGGCATTGGTGTCGGTGGCTACGAGGGCTACTACAACACCGGCTTCCTGGAAGAAATGCGCTTCTTGGCGGACGAACGTCTGGAGGGACATGTGGCGCTGGTGGACGGCGCCGATGCACCGCTGTATGCGGTCCTTAACGATACCGAGGACCTGCCAGAGGGGGCGCAATCGCTGCAACAACAGCAGGCCATCCGACTTGGTGTCGAGGTGACCGGGATCAAGAAGAAGGATGGCAAGTACTACGTCAGTTCGCTGGACAAGCAAACCCAAAAGGTCAGCGTCGAATCCTATGACGAACTATTCTTCGCGGGTGGCCCGCGGGAAGCCGTGCGCTTGGGCCTGACTGGTCCCCAGGAAGGTTCGGAAGCGCTGATGCCTGAGGAATTCGCCAATGCCATGGAAAAAGCCAATGTCGTCGGCGCAACCAAGATGGCCATCAAGATCGCCAAGGACTTGATGAGCGGTGTGGAGCTTCCGGGCAACGTTCAGGCCAGCAAGTTGTTCCAGCAATCCTATCTGGTGCCGGCACTGCCCGGCAGCGACAATGCGGTGTTCTACCCCAGCTATACGCTGGGCGACAATGCCACCAAAGTAGCCGGTATGAGCGGTGATGAGCAGCTCAATAACTACATTCGTACACTGCGCGACATCGCCTCGCAGAATCCGGGGGATGCAGTCCACCAGAAACTCAAGAATCTCGCTGACGTTGTGGAGCAGAGCAAGCAGCGCATCTCCTATACCCACTGGAGCCTGACCAAGCATCAGTATGGTGCCTTCAAGATGGACGCCCCCAACCAACTGGACAACACACGGGTACTCTTCGGTGCATTGCTCAAGATGAGCGATGGCGCCATCTTCATCAACGAGGAAAACACTGCCGAGGGTGGCTTCGCCAGCGGCGCGGTCGCAGCCGCCATCAATGGCCTGCAGCAGATGGTGCTGCGTCGCGGCGGTTCGGTGCCGCCTCACTCGCCATTCCACCAAGAACTGCTGTAAGTCAACCTTTTGGATGGACCGGAACCTGCCCTCGGGCGGGTTCCTTGAGACCGCCCTCTGTCAACAGGCACGCCCACCCATAAGCTGCGGAGGCGCGACTACCGGATTGGCTAGACGACTCCCGTCTCCCACCACGGCACCGAACTTGGTGATGCCAGTGCGGATCTGTGCACTCAAGGCCAACCGTAAGTCATGGACCAATGTCTTAAGCCTTCTTGACCATATTCCCGCAAATAATGGTTCGCGTGCCGGGACAGGTACTCAAGAGCAAGACGAGACTCTAGCGTACCAATGCGGGCTAAGGCGTATGCACACTTACGTTGAAACTCGTGAAGACTCCCCCATTCCCCCGAGTCCACAATATATTGAGGAGGTTCTTCAACCGCTTTGACGAGCGTAGGAATGGCAGCAGGCTCGCCCAGAAGGCCAAGCTCAAACACTATGTCTTCATGAAAATCATGATCATCCATCGCCATTAGTTCAATCAAGAGCGGCACCCGAGATCTATCACTTTCAGGTAACGAGTTCAGCGCTGCGAAAGTGGCGAAGCTGCCTTCTGCGTTGCTCATCCAAAATCCTCCAGTGACTAGGAAAATTTTCACCGACCATCATACTTCTTTAAAATCGTGGCGATCCCAGATCGAGTAAAGCGTTCTTCTGGAGATGGAGATCGCGTCGTGCTATCTGGATAAAATTCACCAGCATCAAAAGCCAGAAAGACATCAAACAGAAAATCAGATATTGCCCCTTGTTGAGCGGCATATCCGAAGAGAACGTTCGCCACTTCATCTCCGACAGCAAAGTTTACGCCGCCATCAGCATATGCCTTGGCCAGTTCCAAGGCGCAGTTGTTCAGTCTGACATCCATTGGCAGATCTGAGAGTGCGCAGAAAACGCCAATATCTTCCGATGACAAGCGACGGGCTTTTTGCCTTTTCGATCAAATCTTTAAATTCCATGAGCCTTAGGTGGTGCTTATACATCGAATCGGCAATGACCGCTTCTAGCCCATCGCTGTCTCCACGGCCAACTCAGGAACACTCTAACCGTCCATGTAACATGGTCGACTGAGCGCTGTTCTACTTGACCGATGGGCCGAAAAATCGGGATTTCATTTTGCCGCTACTTCCGCATTTCATATCTCAACGACCCGTGACCCGACTGCATGTCTCGAGCTGACCTCGATCTGCCATTCGATGAACTCATCAGGAATGAAGCCATAACGTTCTCTGAATGAAACGGTCTCCATCCACATGAGTTCAGAATAGGTCTGCATCAAAGTTGAAGCATGAAGGAATTTCGATTGGGCCAAGTAGCTGTGAATGGCGTTCAATAGAATCGGAAAATCTCCATTTTCTTTTTTGCCACCAAACGAAAGTCTGAGCTCCGTCCTGGCCAGCCAAATTGGATCTTCCTTTGCCGATGGCAATGATGACTCCATCCCACAAAGCCAGCGCAAGGCCTTCAAGGGTCGTGCGCCAAAACATGGGGGAGAAATGATTGCGCGCAGAGCGATTTCGATAGCCTCCTCAATAGGACCTGCGCGAACGTATTGAGCCCATAGCAAAGACAAGGCATCGGTGTACTCCGGCAGGATGGTAGTGGCTTTTTCCAGATTCTTAATGATTACGTCCACCTCCCTCGACTCCTTGGCAGCGAAGAAGCAGGCGCGGGGAGAAGCGGCGTCATCCAACAATGTCGGTGGCTCAGGGTGGTCATCTGGAGCGGACTGAGTTGCTCTCAGAAACGAAGCAAGAGAAGAGTAGGCAGGTTGTATTGCCCAGGAATCATGCCAAGTTTCGACAACGATGGGTTCCAGCGTTTCCCGTCCAATCGGCCAATACAGTCCAAAGGTGTCACCGTTTCCTAATGAATTGTCGAAAAACGGTATAAAACCTAATGGCGGATAAGGTGTGCGGTGGATCCAGTTTCGATCCAAGGAAATCAAGTTCGACTGCTCTGGAACATGCATAGGAGAAAAGAGGCCTATTGATATAGTGGCAGCGAGAATGCATCGAGGCTAACACGCGGCACATCTGACTCCGAGATCAGGAGTGAAGCGCTCGCACGGTACCCAACATGTCATGTACGCCAAGCGTCATCATGGCAAGAAATGCGATCAACGCCAAGTAGCAAGCACTGTAGTTGAGCTTGGTCGAGGGCGAAACTCCGTAATAGCGCGCCTGGTCAGGATGACCTGGGTCGTAGTTCCAAGCCAGCCGAAGTTGCGGCAAAGCCAGGATCGCCACCAGGATCAGCATAGGGCTTGGATGGTAAGCGAACAGCGCTATCAATACCGGAACGCCGACGAACCATAGACGTGGAGACAACACCGCCGTAATACGGCAGCCGTCGAGGGGTGACAATGGGATGAGATTGAATAGGTTGAGGAAGAAGCCACTGTAGGAAATCGCCAGCAACAGCGTGCTGTCTAGCTGCCGCGCCGCGAAATAGCAGGCAAGCGCTGCATGAGTCTGTCACAGCGATGAGCTTTCCAAAGATATTGAACCTTAACTTTTTCTTGGCACTCCTTCATGTCCTCGCTTGTCCGCTTTAGGCCTTCTTTGACCTGCGGCATAGACTTTATCCCAGAGCAAACGTGCGAGCCAACCGTCCAGAGAAAACGATATTTTTTACTGGCCAATTTCGCTCATGGGTGTTTATGCCTGACCCGCATCCTCATCCAACAACGCCCCTCTCCCCACGATGGTACCCGGCCGTAGTAGCCCACCAGGCGCGACTACCGAATTGGCTCCTAGACGACTCCCATCTCCCACCACGGCACCGAACTTGGTGATGCCGGTACTGACCAGATCACCATCGACACGCACAGCAATATCCTTATCGACACGCTCATTGCGATGATTGCAGATCACGCTGCCCGCTTCGAGATTGACATCCCGACCGATGATGGAGTCGCCGATGAAATTGAAATGCGCCAACCGGGATTCTGCAAAGAGAAAGGACGACTTCAGCTCACATCCCGGGCCAATGGAGCAATTCGCATCAATCCAGTTACCGCCGCGAAGATAGGCATGGGCGCCAATGAATACGTCAGCGCTGATGATGACCGGTCCTTTCAGGATCACCCCTTGTTCAACCACGGAAGTGACGTGGATGGCGACTTCGTTCTCGATGCGGAATTGCGAAGGGTCGAGGTCTGCCAGCATTCGCCGCACGATCTGGTCGCTTTGCGCAGTCAGTTGCCATGGGAGGAGAGTTGCCCATCGGGAGAGTGAAGACTTCTCGATGGCAGCAATGAACTGTGAGAGGTGTACAGGTTGCATGATCGGTTAACTTTCGGGTCGCCGTTTGGGTAGCAATATCAGGCTAGTCATCGAGAACCTGTATTATCCTGCATCACAAGAAACGCAAGATTTTCCGCCATCGTGCCATCGCGAATCTCAAGCCTCGCTCTCCAGGTTTCAGTGAAAGCAAGTTGGCTAATGCAGCTCTTGAGTACATGACACGTGCCAAACGCTGGAGGCGTAAGACCATGGGCTTGTCCTCGGCGGCATGGTTGCCACTCAAATCAGCGCCCCAAAAATCAGTGACAAGCAGACTCGATTTTTTACGCCTTTGAGCCAGCGCTCGCAGTTTTCCCACAAGCGTCGGTTCGCTTCAAGCCAAGTAAAGCTGCGGTTACTAGGATAGCTTCTTCTCATGCACGTTTTGTCCATCTCTGTGATATCGTAATCGCCCTTCTACGCCAACAGCTAGCTCACCCTTCTGAGAACGGCCATCGATCAGGACATTCTCAACCGGTCGCAAGCCATCTCAGGCAGCAGTATTCTAGCCGCAGACGAAAAATCGGCCTGGAGCGTGGCTGTGAGCTATGGTTATGCAAGATTGACTCGGGTAGCAATGGAGAAGACGATGAAGAAGATCCCTCGCAAGTGGCGTGAACCTGCACTCATTTTCATTCTTGGTCTATTGGTGACAGTGAAATCGCATGGTCGCCCAGGACTGCTCGACATTGACGATCTTGAGCAGATGGCGATCGTGCTCACCGTCTGCGTTCTGGTTTTTCTTTTCCGTCATTGGCAAGAGACCAGGCAACGGCCCTAACCCATGCATGGGTCGAAATAAGTGAGAACCAGGCGATTTGATTCTAGAACGGCTGTCCTATCCTACTTAACAGAATGGAAGTCAGCGAGAATCAGTACCTCGCAGAAACCTTCAGCAAGCGAAGGTGGCTCGAAGATCCTGAAGACATTTTCAATCGCCTCATCCGGGACAACCTCGTCAACCGGTCTTTCCCTGTTACGCCGAAGCGCTGTTTCCAAAGCGACCTTGATCCATACCGCCGACACCTGAACTCCTGCTTTTGCGGCAATCTCAATGACCCTTGCTCGACGAAGCACTGTGGCAAAAGTCGAATCGACATAGATGGTATCCCCTGACTGCGACAATCGTTCCCTGACCCAGGTGGACTTGCCAGCCCCTTGCACGCCGAGAACCATGACTATCTGGCGCGGGCAAGCCTGAAGCGCTTCAGATAAATCCGTATACAAGCACTCCCATGCTGCAGCATTGCGTTCGGGGGTAAAGATGCGACCGGCATCTGTCTGCAAATAATGGTCGGGATTGAGATGCATAGGTTTGCCTCTGGTCTTCGTTTTAAGGCGCTTAATGATTAATCAAAATGCCTCTTCAACGGCGTGTTTCTGCGCGACTTGCAACTGCAAAGCCCCCACCAGATAGTCAATAAGCACCCGCATCTTGGGAGCGATATAACGAGACGCCGGGAAAAGCAGATAGGCCATCCCCTGATAGTTGATATCGAAGTTCCACTCCGGCAGCAGACGAACGACACGACCGGCAGCCACGGCTTCGTTGGCCACAAAATCGGGAACACAGCCCACACCAATGCCTGCTTCGATGGCCGCCAATCTCATTTCGCTGTGATTGACGGCGCATCGTCCTGCCACGATGATCTCTGCCGATTCGGTTCCTGAAACGAAACGCCAGCGGTTATCGCGCTCCTCCTCACCCAGAGTGAGGCAACTATGGCTCATCAAGTCTTCTGGATGATTGATCGCGCCATGGACTGCAAGGTAATCCGGGCTCGCCAGCACCAGTTGCCTTACCGGCAGCAGTGGCCGCGCCACCATGCCTTGCGGTGGAACATCGGTCAGGCGGATCACCAAGTCCACCCCTTCGCGCAGCGGGTCCACCGGCCGGTCAACGACCAGCAGATGCACATCCACCTCGGGGTAGCATTTCAGGAATTCCAGCAGTACCGGCTGCAGGATGCGACGGGCAAAGGCCTTGGGGGCGCTCATCCTGACCAGACCTTTGGGGGTACCTGCATGGCCTTCAGCGGCCAGGAGCGTGGCCCGTGCGGCAGAGACCATTTTGCGCCCGTGTTCCAGCACATCCAGTCCCGCGTCGGTCAGACGCAGCTGCCGCGTCGTTCGCTGAAACAGCGAGACGCCCATCATCTTTTCCAGCCGAGCCACTTGGCGGCTGACGGCCGAAGGCGTCATGCCTTGCTGGCGGGCTGCTTCAGAAAAGCTGCCGGCTTCCACGACTTGCACGAACGTGACTAGTTCATGCAATACATCGACCAGATCATTTGTTCTCATGCGGCACAACTCCTGTTCTTCATCCCCATCTAGTCAGACCTCCCCAGCCCCAAGACAATACACCAGCTGATTGAACAATCAACCCAGCCGGCAATGACATGCCAAGACACAAGATTCACAGTTCCAACCATGAGACCCCATGCATAAGCCCTTCGTCATACACTCTGAAACCGGGAACAGATATTGGCTGCTCCTCAAACCCGTCGAATGGCTGCTGCTCCTGGTCGCCGTAATCTGGGGCGGGAGCTATAGCGCCGCCAAGCTGGCCACGACCGAGCTACCCGTATTGCAGTTTCTTGTACTGCGTTTCGGTTTGACGTTTCTCTTGCTGGCACCCGCATTGCGCGGCATCACTTCAGTGGCGTCATGGAAAAGCTCACTGGCAGGCGCCAGCTTGCTGGGCGCCATTCTGCTGGCCATTTTTGTCTGCGAGACCTTCGGGGTAACGCAGACGACAGCCTCCAACGCCGCCTTCCTGATCAGTCTATGCGTGGTCTTCACGCCATTGTGCGAATGGCTTTTCCTGGGAGAGCGCCCGGACCGGGCAGCGCTGATGGCCTGTGGCTTGTCGTTTCTCGGCGCGGCATTACTGGCATTTCAGGGAGGCGGCGACCTTTCGCAATTGACGTTGGGCGACGGTTTGATGGTGCTGGCGGCCGTCCTGCGCGGGGTGATGGTCTGCCTGACACGCCGCCAAAGCCTGCGCTTCAAATTGCCCGCGCTCACCCTGACCGCTGTCCAGATGGGCGTCATGACCGTTGGCTCGCTCATGCTCATGACCCTCGCGCCCGGTCCAGGCTGGACGGCGATTCCGGCCACGCCGGCGTTCTGGTGGGCCATGGCTTTTCTTGTCTTGCTCTGTACGATCCTTGCCTTCTTCGTCCAGAACTATGCTGCGGCACGCACAAGTCCGTCACGCGTGGCCTTGCTGATGGGTAGCGAGCCACTTTGGGGTGCGCTCATCGCCGTCATCTGGATGAAGGAGCACATGTCCTTGCAGGGTTGGATAGGCGGCTTGCTGATCGTGAGCTCCACATGGCTGGTGTTGCGCCCTGGGCGTCGGTCACCTTAGGCGGCCTACAACCCCCGCAAAAAATCAAACAACTCCGGCACATCCGCATACCCCACATTGAAGCGGAAACTGGTCTTGTGCGGCGCCGACAGATGAAAGAAATCCCCCGGTGCCAGCCAGATCCCCTTCTGCCGGGCGCGGTCTGCAATCTCGCGTGCCGACAACTCGCACCCTTCGATGGTCGCCCAGCTGAACATGCCGCCGCGCGCTGCCCGTAAGGGGGTCAGCCCGACCTCGGTAAGCTTGGCATTCAAGGTCGCCTGGGCATTGAGCAAGGTGGCGTTGAGGGTCTGCACATGGCGGCGGTGATGACCTTCGNTCAGCACGTTATGCACCAGGCGCTCGTTGATTTCGGAGTTGGTCAACGT
>NZ_BADI01001140.1:0-1761 GCF_000333555.1 Herbaspirillum sp. B65
GCCGGTGAGCTGGTCGGTCTGATCGGTCCCAACGGGGCTGGCAAGACCACTCTGATGCGCTGCATGAGCGATGGTGCCGAGCGCAGCGCTGGCAGCGTTGCGCTGTGCGGTAGCGATCTTGCCAAGTTGCCGCCGCAGGCCTGTGTGCATCTGGGACTGGGACGCAAATTCCAGAACGCCAATATCTTCGAATCCTTGACCGTGGCGCAGTGCCTGCGCATTGCGCGCGTGCGACTGCAACGCCCGGCCCTGTTCAAGCGCGACGACACGCTGCATTTACCGCCTTATGCCCTGCACGTAATGCGCGCCACCGGGCTGGACGGGATGCTTGACAGTATCGCTGGAGACCTTTCACACGGCCAGCAGCAGGCGCTGGAGCTGGCCATGGTGCTGGCGCTGGAGCCCCGTGTAGTGCTGCTGGACGAGCCCACCGCCGGCCTGACCAAGACCGAGCGCACCCAGATCGGTGCGGTGCTGTCGTCGCTGGCCTACAAATATCGACTGTGTTGCCTGCTGGTGGAGCATGATCTGGATTTCGTGCAGCAGATCGCCACGCGCATCGTGGTGCTGCATCAAGGGACGATCATCATGCAGGGCAGTTTCGAGGAGGTGGTCAATTCCGAACTGGTCAAGACCATCTATTCGGGTAGTACCCATGCAACGGGGGCGCAATGAAACCATCGGCATTGGTTATGAAGGGCATCACCAGCGGTTATCGAGCCTCGGTGGTGCTGCGTGGTCTGTCACTGGAGATCGCACAGGGCGAGGCGGTCGCCTTGCTGGGCAAGAACGGCATGGGCAAGAGCACCTTGCTCAAGACCGTCATGGGATATCTAGGCAAGCAGAGCGGCGCCGTGCATCTGCATGGGAGCAACATCACACGCATGTCCCCCCATCGCATTGCGCGCCTGGGCGTGGCCTATGCAGCCCAGGAGAATGCCCTGTTTGCCGAACTGAGCATCGCCGACAACTTGCGCCTGGGCTTGACGCGGCCAGCCCTGTTCGAAGAGCGTTTTGCGGCGATCGAAGGACTGTTCCCTGTATTTCGCAGCCGGCTGCAGCAATACGCGGGCACGCTCTCCGGTGGCGAGCAGAAGATGCTGCTGCTGGCGCGTGCGCTGATGATGCGACCTGCGTTGATCCTGCTCGACGAAATCACCGAAGGCCTGCAACCGTCGGTGATCGATCGGCTGGCTCATGCGCTGCTGGAAGAGCGCCGTCAGCATGGCACCACCCTGTTGCTGGTCGAGCAGAATGTGCCATTCGCCCTACAGGTGGCGGACCGCTACCTCATTCTCAAGCAGGGTGAGCTGGTGGAGGAGGGGGACGCCAAGCACGCGGGGGCGACCGAGACGGTATTTGCTCATTTACGGGTATGAACATGGTGCGTACAGTTGGCGTTGGTAGCGCTTGTGCCGGAGCAGACTCCATGACCATGATCGGGGTGAGCACAGCTCCGAGGTGCGGGGTCGTTGCGACTGCAGGCATATTTCTTTCCTCTTCCATCTCATGATGAGCTCATCCCCTTCCGATCTGCCACTGTGCGCTTTCATCTCCACCGGCGGCACCATTGCCATGAAGATCGATCCGATCCGAAAAGCACCGGTGCCGGCCTTGTCAGGCGACGACTTGCTAGCCACGGTGCCCGCCATGGCCGCCATCGCAACGCTGGAGGTCAACAATCTGTTTCACCTGCCCTCCGACTACATGGACCCACCGCGCTGGATCGCCTTGCAGCAAGCCACTGCAGCGGCGTTGGAC
>NZ_BADI01001139.1:0-2728 GCF_000333555.1 Herbaspirillum sp. B65
GATGCCGATGTGGCCGAGCAGGATGACCTGCACGCCCAGCAAGCGACCTGGTTGCAGGCCGATGTGCGCCTGTTCGTCCATGCCGCCAAGGAGGGCGAACTGGATGCGGCCGAACGCCAGCTCCTGCAAGCCCTACGCGAAGACCAGCAGCGCACCCGGCGTCAGACGATCTTCGTGCTCACGCAGGTGGACCAGATGGCCGATGACGAACAACTGGCCAAGGTCAGCCAGGCGATCCAGGCCCAGGCGCCGGGCCTGGCCTTGCATCCGGTGTCGTCCACTCGCCACCGTAGCGGCGTGGAAGGCGGCAAGACCCTGTTGCTGCAAAAAAGCGGTATTCCCGCCTTGCAGGCACTGTTGCGCGAAGTGGCGCAACAGGTACCGGCGGCGCGCCAGCATGAGCGCAGTCTGCTGCTGGGCGAGATCGACCAGCAATTGCAGCAACAGCAGGCAGCCGCGCTGGCCCAGGTGGAGCAATTGCAGCAGCGCCAGCGCCAGCAGCGCGAGGATTTCGAACAAGGCTTGCAGGCGGTGCTGGAGCAGGTGCAGCAAGACTTGCTGCCCATCGTGCAAGCGGTGCAAGTGCCGGGCGAGGATCCGGCGCTGGTCCCCGATAGCGCCGCCGATGAATTCAAGCTCACTGCCGGCAAGCGCGAACGTGCGCGCATCCATGTGGCCTATTCGCGCGCCTGCATCGCCATTCGCGGCCACCTGATCCAGCACGGGGTGGAAGGCTTGCCGGCCAGTCAGCGCACCTCGGTGGGTAGCCTCGATACGGTGATGGTGGCCGTCATGGGGATTTCCATCAAATACCGCGCCGACCTGCGTCGCCAGTTCTGCGAAGCAGCCGGGCGCGCGCACTTGGTGCACTCCTTCCTGCATTACTACGAACTGTCGGAAGACCGCCAGGCCCTGCAGCAGTCCATCGTTGGCGCCGAGTCGCTGCTCTCCGCCAACACCCGTGCCTTGGGCGCGCTCGATGGTTTGCGCGCGGTGGAGCTGGCATGAGCGCCCAGGAACAGCGCTTCATCGAAGCCATCGTCAGCCAGGCAAAGGAGGGCGTTGACCTGCAATCGCTGTTGGACGCCTTGCGCGACTGGCTCAGTGACTTGCGCCAAGCCCTGCAGGCTGGACAGATCGATGCCAGCGGCCTGCAGGGAACCAGTCCGCTGGCCCAGCGCATCACTGCCCTGCATCAGGCCCCTGGCGCACCAGCAGCAACGGCGCCAACAGCAATGGCTGGCGCTGGCGCCGGCGCGCGCGCTGGCCCAGCGTTTCGAGGGCAAGCTGATGCTGCTGGTGTTCGGCAAGTTCAATGCCGGTAAAAGCTCGCTATGCAACTTTCTCGCGCAGCGCTTCGCCCAGCGCCGCCAGACGGTGCAGTATTTCCACCTGCACGACGGGCAACTGGTAGAAAGTGAAGAATCCTTCCACGAAGGCGCCACTGAAACGACGGCACGTCTGCAAGGGGTTTGCCTGGGCGATGGCCTGGTCCTGCTGGATACCCCTGGCCTGCATTCGGCCACCGATGACAATGCCGCGTTGACCCAGCGTTTCCTGGACAGCGCCGACGCCGTGCTGTGGCTGACCAGTTCGACCTCGCCCGGCCAGGTGCAGGAGCTGGATGAACTGGCGCGCGAACTGCGCCGCGGCAAGCCGCTGCTGCCGGTGCTCACCCGCAGCGACGTGATCGAAGAAGACGAAGTCGACGGCCAGATCGTCAAGCGCTTGCGCAACAAGAGTGCCGCCAATCGCGCCGACCAGGAAGCCGACGTGCGCACCCGCGCCGCCGACAAGCTGCAATCCCTGGGCGTGGCGTTGAGCCAGTTGAAGACACCGGTTTCGGTTTCGGCCTATGTGGCGCGCAGTCAGGGAGCCGATGCCGCGGTCATGGAGGCGGCCGGTTTCGAACGCCTGTATGCCACCCTGCTGGCGCTATTGGCCCCGGCCATGGCCTATCGCGAGCGCAAGCCGGCCGAAGTGCTGCTGCACCATCTGCAGGAAGACGTGCTGGCCCCGCTGCAGGAGCAGACCCTGCCGGCGCTGGCCGACTTGCAGCAACTGATCGCCGCGCAACAGCAAGCCCTGCCGGTACAGCAGGCACGCATCGTGCAACTGGCCTGGCGCGAACTGATGCCGGGCCTGCCGGCACTGCTGGAAAGACACGCCGTCACCGGTGACGTGGCCGCCGTGCTGGCAAGCCTGCAAGCGTCGCTCATGCACGCCTTCGAGCGTCATGCGCGCGCCGTGCTTGACCATCACGTGTTGTCGGCACCGACGGCGGTGCCACTGGCCCTGCCGGCCGGGGTCGCGTATGAGGCCGCCGTGGCGGACGACTTGCCGCCTTCCTATGAAAAACTGTACGAGGCGCTGGGGCAAACCGTACAGGTCAGCCTGGAGCAACTGGCTGGCGAAGTGGCTGCTATCTGTACTGCTCGTCTGGCTGCACTGTCAGAAGCACTGGAGCGCAAGCAGGACATCATTGCGCTGTATGCCCAGCGGCTGGGCGAGATCGAACATAGCCTGCGGCGACAGGCGCACGAAACCCTGGGCGCGTACTAGTACCGGCGTGCTGGCCCAGGCATACATAAAAAAAGCAGGACCAATAGATTCATACAGCAAGAGGAGAGCAGCATGTGGGAGCGTTATTTCAAACGGCCCTGCCTGGTCGTGTCCGTGCTCGTGATTGCGGGCGCCAGTTGGGATATTTCAGTCAAGCCCATGCGTG
>NZ_BADI01001138.1:0-1496 GCF_000333555.1 Herbaspirillum sp. B65
AGGGCGGTATCGTGCAGATGATCTCGCACGGTTTCGTCTCCGGCGCGATGTTCATGTGTATCGGCGTGCTGTATGACCAGATGCACACCCGCGAGATTTCGCAGTACGGCGGTGTGGTCAACAAGATGCCGCGCTTCGCCTTCTTCTTCATCCTGTTCTCGCTGGCCAACTGCGGCCTGCCGGCCACTTCCGGTTTCGTCGGCGAATTCATGGTGATCCTGGGTGCAGTGAAGTTCAACTTCTGGATTGGTCTCCTGGCTGCCACCGCCCTGATCCTGGGCGCAGCGTACTCGCTGTGGCTGGCCAAGCGCGTGATCTTCGGTGCCGTGACCAACCATCACGTGGCTGAACTGGTGGATGTGAATGGCCGCGAGTTCTTCATCCTGGGCCTGCTGGCGATCGCTACCCTGGTCATGGGTATTTATCCCGGCATCATCACCGACAGCATCCAGACCTCGGTGACCGACCTGCTGAAGCACGTGGCGGTCTCCAAGATCAACTGATCTGCGCAGAAGTGAAGGGCGGGGCGCTCGCGTCCCGCCGACAACCAAGCTGGGCAACAAAGAGTAACGAGACGAGCCGGTGTGGCATTGCCGGTCGGGCGGCGCGATCAAGGTCGCGACACAAGCGGGCGTACACAAGCGGTAGTAACTAAATGAATAACATGAATCTGATNCCTGTCTATCCGGAAATATTTCTGCTGATCGCGACTTCCGCGATCCTGCTGATCGATATGTTCCTGCCGGAAAGCAAGCGCGTCATCACCTATCTGCTGTCCCTGGCAGCGCTGGTGGTGTGTGCGGTACTGACCTTTGCCGACCTCAACACGGGCGCTACGGTCTACACGTTCAACAACATGTTCGTGTCCGATCCGCTGGCCAACCTGTTGAAGCTGTTCACCTACCTGGGTGTGGGCGTCACGCTCATCTACTCGCGCCAGTACAACACTGCTCGCGGCATCACCGGTGGTCCCCTGGGCGGCGAATATTACGCCCTGGCGCTGTTCGCGCTGCTGGGCCAGATGGTCATGATCTCCGGCAACAGCTTCCTGTCCATCTACCTGGGCCTGGAACTGATGTCGCTGTCGCTGTATGCCCTGGTGGCCCTGCGCCGTGACCACGCCGCTTCGACCGAAGCCGGCATGAAGTACTTCATCCTGGGCGCACTGGCCTCCGGCTTCCTGCTGTACGGCATGTCGATGCTGTACGGTGCGACCGGCGGTGCACTGGAGCTGAACGAAGTCTTCCGCGCCATCGTCTCCGGTACCGTTGACCGCACCCCGCTGGTGTTCGGCATCGTGTTCGTGGTGGCTGGCCTGGCCTTCAAGCTGGGTGCCGTGCCCTTCCACATGTGGGTGCCTGACGTCTACCAAGGTTCGCCCACCCCGGTGACCCTGCTGCTGGGTGCCGCACCGAAGCTGGCGACCTTCGCCATCACCTTCCGTCTGCTGGTCGAAGGCATGCTGCCGCTGGCCGTGGACTGGCAGCAGATGCTGA
>NZ_BADI01001137.1:0-1009 GCF_000333555.1 Herbaspirillum sp. B65
CTGCAAGATCGTCTGAACCATTCCAGGTCGCCGCTGTAGCGCTGGCCGCTTCAGGCCGCCATATCGATCACCAGGCCGTCATCCTCAGGCACATCCCCTTGGTCCAGCCGGAAGGCGCCGACCAGCTTGCTCATGCGCTCGGTGGCCAGGCGCATGGCCTCGGCGGCGGCCGCCGATTGCTGGACCAGCACCGTGTTGTGCTGGGTCACCTGATCCATGGCGCTCACCGCCTGGGCGATCTGTACTACGCCGGCGGACTGCTGCACGCTCACGCTGGCCATCTCGGCAATCACCTGGCTGACCCGGTCGACCTTGCTCACCACCTCCTGCATGGTCTGACCGGCCACCTGGGCGCGCTGGCAGCCCTCTTCGATACTCTGTACCGAGGCCCCGATCAGGCGCTTGATTTCATGCGCGGCGTCCGCCGAGCGCTGCGCCAGGACCCGCACTTCGCTGGCCACCACGGCAAAGCTGCGGCCCTCGCTGCCAGCGCGAGCCGCTTCCACGGCAGCGTTCAAGGCCAGGATATTGGTCTGGAAGGCGATGGCATCGATCACCGAGATGATGTCCACGATACGTCCGGCCGCGCCCTGCAACACGTTCATGGCCTCGACTACTTGGCTGACCGCCGCCCCGCCATCGACCGCTCCCCGTGCTGCCGACTCGGCCAGGGCACTGGCTTGACGGGCGTGTTCCGCGCTCTGTTGCACGGTGCTGCTCAATTGCTCCATGGCCGCCGCCGTCTGTTGCAGCGAACTGGCCTGCTGTTCCGAACGCATGGCCAGATCCAGCGCGCCGTCGGCGATGTCGCCGGCCGAACCGCGCATGACCCGCGCACTCTGCCGCACCTGGCGCACGATATGGCTCAAGCCCTGGCGCATGTGTTGCAGGGATGAGAGCAATTGCCCGGTTTCGCCCTTGAGCTCGACCTCGATGACCCCGCTCAGATCGCC
The DNA here is from genome assembly GCF_000333555.1 of Herbaspirillum sp. B65. NCBI lineage: Bacteria > Pseudomonadati > Pseudomonadota > Betaproteobacteria > Burkholderiales > Oxalobacteraceae > Herbaspirillum > Herbaspirillum sp. B65. The sequence goes on from NZ_BADI01001137.1 coordinate 954, forward strand.
CTGCGCCACGCGGGTGGCCACTTGGGCGGCCTGGGACAGCGGCCCGGCAATCAGGC
>NZ_BADI01001136.1:0-3039 GCF_000333555.1 Herbaspirillum sp. B65
CGCCGGGGAACTGGCCGATGTGGTTCACCACCAGCGGCGCAGTGCGTTCGGTGACGTGGCAATCGAGGACAGCGGTACTTGCCGCCGGCAGCGGTCACCAGGAAGATGCTATCCAGTGCTTGCGGCCCGCGCTGGAATTCCGGCTGGACTTCCATGACCACGCGATACAGGTTCGATTGCGTATAGATGGTGGAAATCAAGCGCTGGCCGAAGGCGTTGTAGAGCGCATTGTCGATGGCAGCCGTCGTGATGCCCAGACGCGAGGCAGCGTTGCGATCGATCTCGATATAGGCCTGCAAGCCTTGGTCCTGCAGGTTGCTGGCCACGTCGGCCAGTTGCGGCACCTGTTGCAGGCGTGCGATCAGCTTGGGCACCCAGCTGCTCAAGGTGCCGGCATCGGCATCTTCCAGCGTGAACTGGTATTGGGTGCGCGAGACGCTGTCTTCGATGGTCAAGTCCTGCACCGGCTGCATGTACAAGGTCACGCCCGGCACCTGCTGCGCCAGCTTGGGTTGCAGGCGCCGGATCACGTCGGCGGCCGAGACGTCGCGCTCCTCGTGCGGCTTGAGGTTGATCAACATGCGCCCGCTGTTCAGGGTGGCATTGGTGCCATCCACGCCGATGAAGGAAGACAGGCTTTCCACGGCCGGGTCTTCCAGCACCACCTTGGCCAGTTCCTGCTGCTTGGCGCCCATGGCGCCGAAGGAAATCGATTGCGAGGCTTCCGAGATACCCTGGATGACGCCGGTATCTTGCAGCGGGAAGAAGCCCTTGGGCACGAACACATACAGCAGCACCGTCAAGCCCAGGGTCGCCACGGCGACCAGCAGGGTCATCTTCTGCCGTTGCAGCACCCACTGCAGCATCACGCCATAGCGGGCGATGATGCGGTCGAAGAAGGCCTGGCTCTGGTGATAGAACCAGCCCTGCTGTTCTTCCGGCTGGTGGCGCAAGAGACGCGCGCACATCATCGGCGTGAGGGTCAAGGACACCACCGCCGAGATCAGGATGGACACGGCCAGCGTGACCGCGAATTCATGGAACAGGCGCCCCACCACATCGCCCATGAAGAGCAAGGGGATCAGCACCGCAATGAGCGAGAAGGTCAGCGAGATGATGGTAAAGCCGATCTGCTCGGCCCCTTTCAAGGCCGCCTCCATGGGCTTCATGCCTTCTTCGATATAGCGTGAGATGTTCTCGATCATGACGATGGCGTCATCGACCACGAAGCCGGTGGCAATGGTCAGCGCCATGAGCGTGAGGTTGTTGATCGAGAACCCGGCCAGGTACATCACCGCAAAAGTACCCACCAGCGACAGCGGCACCGCCACGCTGGGGATGATGGTGGCCGGCACGTTGCGCAGGAAGACGAAGATCACCATCACCACCAGCGCCACCGAGAGCAGCAGCTCGAATTTCACATCGGCCACCGAGGCGCGGATGGTGGTGGTGCGATCAGTCAGGATGTGGACATCGATGGAACCGGGCAGGTTGGCCTGCAATTGCGGCAGGATCTTCTTGATGCTGTCGACCACCGCGATCACGTTGGCGCCGGGTTGGCGCTGGATGTTCACGATCACTGCCGGCTGCTGGTTGGCCCAGGCGCCCAGGCGCACGTTCTCGGCGCCATCGATCACATCAGCCACATCCGAGACGCGAATCGGCGCGCCATTCTTGTAGGCGATGATGAGCTTGCGATACTCATCGGCCGAACGCAACTGGTCGTTGGCATCGATGGTGGAGGCCCGCGTGGGGCCGTCGAAGCTGCCCTTGGCCTGGTTGACGTTGGCGTTGCCAATGGCCGTGCGCACGTCATCCAGGTTCAATCCCAGCGCTGCTACCGCGCGCGGGTTCAACTGCATCCGCACCGCTGGACGCTGGCCACCCGANCAGCTCACCAGACCCACGCCGGACAATTGCGNAATCTTTTGCGCCAGGCGGGTATCGATCAAGTCCTCCACCTTGGGCAAGGGCATGGTCTTGGAAGTGACCGCCAGCGTAATGATGGGGGTATCGGGCGGATTGACCTTGCTGTACACCGTTGGCATCGGCAGGTCTGAAGGCAGCAGGTTGCTACCGGCATTGATGGCCGCCTGCACTTCCTGCTCGGCCACGTCCAGGCTCAGGTCCAGGTTGAATTGCAGCGTGATCACCGAGGCCCCGCCGGAGCTGGTGGAGGCCATCTGCTTCAAGCCCGGCATCTGGCCGAACTGGCGTTCCAGGGGCGCGGTGACCGAAGACGTCATCACGTCCGGGCTGGCGCCGGGATAGAGGGTGACCACCTGGATGGTGGGGTAATCGACTTCGGGCAGGGCCGACAGCGGCAAGAGCCGGTAGGCGACGATACCCACCAGCAGGATCGCCAGCATCAGCAAGGATGTGGCGACCGGCCGCAGGATGAACTGGCGCGAGGGATTCATGCGTGAGCCTTGTGCTGATTGTGCTTACTTGGCGCCGTTGGCGTTGTTGCCGCTGTTACCGCTGTTGGCGTTGGCCCCCGCTTCACGCTGACGACGCAGCTCCATCATCTTCTGGCGGCGCTGGTCTTCGGGCAGCTTCTTGATCTCTTCGCCGAATTCACCGGCATCGATGCGCTTGTTGATCTCGGCCCAGCGCTTCTGGCGTTCCTCGGGGCTCATGCCGCCCTGCCCGGCCTCGCCGCCCTGACCGCGTCTGCCGTGATGGCGCGCCTCCGGGTTCTCGGTAGCGAGCTTATTGGCCGGATCGTCGGCACCGCCGCGCGTCACCGCTTCCACCTTGGCGCCTTCGCGCAGGCGGTCGATGCCATCGATGACCACGGTCTCGCCAGGCTTGACGCCATCGGTGATGACGCTCAGGTCATCCTGCACCGTCCCGGTCTTTGACCGGCGCACGGTGACCGTGTTGTCCTGCTTGACCACATACACGAACAAGCCCTTGGAACCGCGCTGGATGGCCGCCGTCGGGATGACGGTAGCGGCTTCGTCGGTCCTGAGCTGCAGACNGATGTTGACGAACTGGCTGGGGAACAGCGCGTAATCGGTATTGGGGAACTGGGCC
>NZ_BADI01001135.1:0-1525 GCF_000333555.1 Herbaspirillum sp. B65
GAGATCTTCTGCAGCCAGGGATGACGCCGCTGGCGGCGCGCCTCATCGGCGGCCGGATCATGGCGCAACAACTGCGCACACATCATCGGCGTGGTGGTCAGCGACACCACCAGCGAGACCAGGATAGCCACCGACAAGGTGATGGCGAACTCGCGGAACAGACGCCCGACGATGCCCTCCATCATCAGGATGGGAATGAAGACGGCGATCAGCGAGATGCTCATCGACAGCACCGTGAAACCCACTTCGCGCGCCCCCAGCAGCGCCGCCTGGTAAGGCTTCATGCCAGCCTCGATGTGGCGCGAAATATTTTCCAGCACCACGATGGCATCATCGACCACGAAGCCGGTGGCAATGGTCAAGGCCATGAGCGAGAGGTTATCGAGACTGAAGCCGGCCAGGTACATGATGCCGAAGGTACCGATCAGCGAGACCGGCACCGCCACCGCGGGAATGAGCGTGGCCCGTGCATTGCGCAGGAACAGGAACACCACCATGATCACCAGCGCCACCGAGAGCATCAGGGTGAACTCGGTTTCCTTCAATGACGCACGGATGGTGGGGGTGCGATCCAGCACCACCTTCATATCGATGGCGGAAGGGATGGAGGCCTGCAACTGCGGCAACAGTGCGCGCACGTTATCGACCGTGTCGATGATGTTGGCGCCGGGCTGGCGGTTGATGATGATCAGTACCGAGGGCTTGCCGTTGGCCGAACCGGCATTGCGCACGTCAGCCACCGAGTCGCGTACCTCGGCCACGTCCTGCACCCGCACTGGCGTGCCGTTGCGGTAGGAGACGATCAGCGGCGCATATTCGGCCGCAGTCTTGGCCTGGTCGTTGGCATAGATCTGCCAGTTGCGGTCGGCATCCTCCAGCAAGCCCTTGGGGCGATTGGCATTGGTGGCGGCCACGGCGGTGCGCACGTCGGCGCTGCCGATGCCGTACTTGTTAAGCGCAGTCGGGTTCAATTCGATGCGCACCGCCGGCTGCGAACTGCCGCCCACGCTGACCTGCCCCACCCCGCGCACCTGCGACAGCTTCTGCGCCACGATGCTGTCGGCGGCGTCGTACATCTGGCCTTGGGTCATGGTGTCGGAGGTCATGGCCAGGATCAGGATGGGCGCATCGGCCGGGTTGACCTTGCGATAGGTCGGGTTGCTCGCCATCCCGGTAGGCACAGGTTGCGCGCGGCATTGAGTGCGGNCTGCACGTCGCGCGCAGCACCGTCAATGTCGCGGTTCAGATCGAATTGCAGGNTGATGCGGGTGGAGTTCTGCGAACTGGTCGAGGTCATCTCGGTCACGCCCGCAATCGCCCCCATGGCGCGCTCCAGGGGCGTGGCCACGGTAGCGGCCATGGTCTCGGGGCTGGCGCCGGGCAGCGAGGCCGAAATCGAGATGGTCGGATAATCCACCTGCGGCAGCGGTGACACCGGCAGCAGGCGAAAGGCCACGATACCGGCCAGGGCGATGCCGATGGTCAGCAAGGTGGTGGCGATGGGCCGCTGGATGAAGGGAAGCGA
>NZ_BADI01001134.1:0-2497 GCF_000333555.1 Herbaspirillum sp. B65
CACGGCTCTCCCCCGCAGCCGGCCGGGCGCGCCTCGGTCGAGCTGGTGTTCGACAACTCTGCCGGCAAGGCCGCCGGCCAGTGGGGCCAGTACGCTGAAATCGCCGTCAAGCGCACCTTGACCCGCGATGGTACGTCGTCCTACTACATCAACAACCAGTCGGTGCGCCGCCGCGACATCCAGGACATCTTCCTCGGTACCGGTCTGGGTCCGCGCGCCTACGCCATCATCGGCCAGGGCATGATCTCGCGCATCATCGAGGCGCGTCCTGAAGAGTTGCGTATCTTCCTGGAAGAAGCCGCTGGTGTGTCGAAGTACAAGGAACGCCGCCGCGAAACCGAGAACCGCCTGCACGACACCACCGAAAACCTGACCCGCCTGGAAGACATCCTGCGCGAGCTCAATACCAACCTGGAAAAGCTGGAAGCCCAAGCCGCCGTGGCCAAGAAATTCCACGAGTTGCAGAACGACCAGGAAGAAAAGCAGAAGCTGCTGTGGCTGCTGCGCAAGAACGAAGCCAAGGCGGAGCAGGAGCGCTTCTTCAAGGAAATCGAGCGTGCCCAGATCGACCTGGAAGAACAGACCGCCAAGCTGCGCCACGTCGAAACCGAGCTGGAGCATATGCGCCAGGCGCACTACGGCGCCGGCGACCGCCTGCACCAGGCGCAAGGCCACCTGTACCAGACCAACTCCGAAATCGGCAGCCTGGAAGCGCAGATCAAGTTCGTCATCGAATCGCGCAACCGCCTGCAAGCCCAGTTGAACTCCCTGGGCGCGCAGCGCGACCAGTGGCAGCGCCAGGGCACCCAGCAGCAGGAAGAACTGGCAGAAGCCGAGATCCAGCTCGAAGAATTCGGAATGCGGGTGGAGCAGGCCCAGCACGCGGTGCAAGACACCAGCGATCGCTTGCCGTCGCTGGAGGCGGCCTGGCGCGAATCGCAGGTCAAGACCACCGAGTCGCGCGGCAAGATCATGCAGGTACAGCAGCAGATCGAGCTGCAATCGACGCACCAGCGCAATGCTTCCAACATCCTCTCCGGCCTGGCCGCACGCCGCGAACGCCTGATGCAGGAAAAGAACGGCATGGCGTTGCCCGACGAGACGCATCTGTCCAACCTGCGGATGCAGCTGGAAGAAAAGCAGGCCTCGCTGGAAGAGGCCAATATGTACCTGGAAGAGGCACAGGAGCAGTTGCCGCGCCTGGAAGAAGAGCGCCGCACCGCCCAGGAACTGGTCAGCAAGGAAACCTCGGCCAATGCCCAACTGGAAGCGCGCCTGACGGCCCTGAAGCAATTGCAGGAAAGCGTGCAAGCCCAGGGCAAGGTGCAACCCTGGCTGGAAAAGCACGGCCTGGCCGAGCTGCCGCGCCTGTGGCAGAAGCTGCACATCGAATCCGGCTGGGAAACCGCGCTGGAAGCGGTGCTGCGCGAGCGCATGTCGGCCCTGGAAATGTCCAACCTGGACTGGGCCAAGGCCTTCTTCAGCGACGCCCCGCCGGCCAAGCTGGCGCTGTACGCGCCCAATGCCGGGCTGGCCCAGCCGGACGCCCAGCCAGTGGCGGGCTTGAAGCCCTTCGTGACGCTGCTGCAATTGAACGATCCGGGCCTGCGCGCCCTGATGAACGACTGGCTCAACCACATCTACATCGCCGACGATACCGCCACCGCCTTTGCCGAGCGTTCCAAGCTGCCGCTGGGCGGCCTCTTCGTGACCCGCCAGGGTCATGTGGTGAGCAACTCCAGCGTGCGTTTCTACGCTTCCGATTCGGAGCAGGACGGTATGCTGGCGCGCCAGCAGGAAATCGAGAACATCACCAAGCAGCAACGCGCCCAAGCGATGTTGGCCGAAGAAGCCAAGGGCCGCGCAGTGCGTGCCGAGGCGGCCCTGTCGGCGGCGTCGCAGCGCCTGCAGGAATTGCGCCAGCGCGTCAATTCGCTGACCCAGTCGGCGCACAGCCTGCAGATCGAAGTGATGAAGCTGTCCGAGGTGCAGGAACGCTTCAACCAGCGCAGCACCCAGATCGCCACCGACCTGGAAGAAATCGGGATGCAGGAAGCCGAACAGCAGCAGGTACAGGCCGAGTCCGAGGCGCGCTTCGAGGAGCTGGATATCGAACTGGCCGAGTTGCAGGAGCAGCACGAGAACGGCCAGACCGATTACCTCAACAAGGAACAGCAGCTCAACGATGCCCGCACGCGCCTGCGCGAGCTGGAGCGCGCCGCCCAGGAAAGCGAGTTCGCCGAGAAGTCACACCGCAACAAGATCGAGGAATTGAAGCGCGGCATTGCTACCGCCCTGGAACAGGCGGCGCAACTGTTTGCCAGTATGCAGCAGGGCAGTCTGGAATTGGAAAGCCTGGACGATCAGGCCGCCCAGGCCGGCCTGCAAGAGCTGCTGGACCGCCGCAGCGAGCAGGAACGCGCGTTGGCCGACGCCCGGCACGAATTGGACCAGCTTTCGCAGCAACTGCGCTCGCATGAAGAAGCACGCTTGCAGG
>NZ_BADI01001133.1:0-8720 GCF_000333555.1 Herbaspirillum sp. B65
AGCCCGAGGATACGGCCGGAATGCAGCGGGAACTGCGCCTGCAGGAAGATATCACCGGCACTGCCACGACCCGGAATCTTGCCGCCTTCATAGGCGCCACTCATGGCATCGAAATAGAGCCAGGCGTTGCCCAGTCCGACATCGCCATGGTCATTGCCCGACTGGAAGAAGCCCACCCCATACACGCCGAACATGCCCGAGTAGAAGACACCGCCCACCGGTTCGGTCAGGCCCAGCTTCTGGCCTTGCGCACGGCCCAGCGCCACGGCTTGTTCACGCGAGATGCGCGGTTCCGGCACCTTGTCAGGGGCAATCGGGGTGCGGGTGTCGAAGGGACCGGCGGTCAGCGTGGACACGCTTTGCAGGAGGGGCCGCATGACCTGGTGCTCCAGGTTCATCGAGACCGACGTCACTGCCAATACGAGCAGCAAGCCCCAGATCCAGACACCGCCGGAGCGATGCAGATCGAAATTGAGCTTGTGTCCACCCTCGCGCCAGCGCAAGACCAGCGACTTGCGCCAGCTGCGCCAGTTGGGAAAGGACAGGTAGAGCGCGATGAAGCAATCCAGTGTCCACACGATCCCGATGATGCCCATCAACCAGACGCCGGTTTCGATGCCGCCCACCGCTGGCAGCTGCATCGTGTAATGCAGCTTGTAGAGGAAAGGCAGCAGGTTTTCACGGGACAGCGAAATCGCTCCCCACATGCGGCGGCCCTGGATCTCACCCGTGACCGGGTCGACTGCGATCTGGTTGTAATCCAGCACCGGCAGCTTGCCAGTGGCCGCATCGATGCGCGGCTCCACCATCATGCTGATGGTGTGACCAGGCTCGGCTTGAGTGAGCACATAGGTCACCCGCAGCTTTGGTTCGGCCGCTTCCACCCGCTGCGCCAGTTCCAGGCCGGGCATGGGCTGCCCGGCCTCGGGATGGTCGGCGCTATGGGCGTGGAACAGTTGCGGATTGAGCCAGGCATCCAGTTCGTGATCCCAGGAGATCAGCGCGCCAGTCACACCGGCGATGAACAGGAATACGGCCACGGTCAGGCCGAACCAGCGATGGAGAAGAACCAGAAGTGCGCGCATAGGCTGGTTTTACCTGGTTAGTGGGAACAACGGTGCACGACCGGCAAGAAGGCTTGCATCCCGCACTCAGAAATCGACCTTGGCCGACACGCTGAAGGTACGCGGGTCGCCCGGCTTGATGTAGTTCTCGTACTGGTACTGCCAGTAGCGCTTGTCCAGCACATTGTTGACCGCCGCCCGGAAGGTGGTGTCGTGCTGGCCGATGCGCGTGGTGTAGCTGGCGCCCAGGTTGAAGAGCGTATAGCTGGCCAGCTCGATGTCGTTGGCGGCGCGCGCCATGGTGCTGCCGGTGAACTTGGCATCGGCCGAGAGCTTCAGGCCGGCCACCTGTGGCACCAGATAGGCCACCTGGGCGGTGGCCATGTTGCGCGGCGCACCGGCTACACGATTGCCATTGAAGGTATTGCCGCGGTCATACTTGGCATCCAGCAGCATGAGGCTGCCACCCACCTGCCACTGCGGCGTCGGGCGGTAGGCCGCGCCTAGTTCCAGGCCTTGGTAGTTGGACTGGCCATTCTGCACCAGCGCACCGTCCAGCGTGTATTCAGAGGCACGCTCGATGCGGAACAGCGCCGCGGTGGCGCTCCAGTCCTGCTGGTCGGTCTTGGCGCCGATCTCGTATTGCTTGCTCTTGAGCGGTTTCAACTGGCTGCCATAGTTGGTGTTGGTCACGCCGGGCACCCCGCCCTGCTCCAGCGACTCGACATAGCTGGTGTAGAGGGTGGTGTTGCTCTCGGGCTTGAACATCAGGGCCAGCGTCGGCGTCAGGGCCGACTTGTCGTAGCGCGAACTGAGCTTGCCGCTGGTGGTGTTGTTGTCCTGCTTGAACTGGTTGTAGCGCCCCCCGGCCAGCAGTGACCAACGCTGCGAGAAGTTCAGCGTATCGCTGGCGAAGACGGCCTGCTGGGTGATGATGGCGTTGTGATAGGTCTGCAGATCGGTATTGCTGAAGTAGGCATTGGTGTTCGGCGCGTACAGATTGCCGCTGCCGATCTGTCGGTACACCGAGCTGATCGAGTAGTCATTGACCTGCTTCTGCCAGGATGCGCCCAGCACCAGCTGATGGTCGATGCTGCCGGTACGCGCATTGCCCTCCAGCATGGCTTGCCACTGGTCGAAGGTATGGCCCTCGCGACTATCGGAGCGCCAGTCACTGTAGTTGCCAGCCGCATCCGAGAGCATGGCGATGGCTTCATTGCGAAAGCGCTTGGCGCTACTGTGGCTGTAGCTCAGGTTAGCCTTCCAGTCGGGATTGAGGCGATAGGTCAGCCCGGTCTGGTAGAACTGGAAGTTGGTATCCAGATGCTGGCCTGGACCGGCCAGGTTCTTGTCGCTACCGCTGACCACCGAGGGCAGGCGGCCGCCGGCGAGACTGCTGGTCACAAAAGATGGTGTCTGGTCGGTGGAATTGCTGTCCTGCCAGATGGCCTGGAAGTCCCAGGTCAGCTCGCGCGTAAGGCGCCCATCCAGCGCCAGCGAGGCCGAGTTGCGGCGGATGTGACCTTCATTGAAGGTCTCGCCCTGGTCATGCGTGACGTTGAGGCGATAGCCGAACATGTTGTCCTTGCCGAAGCGCCCACCCAGGTCGACGTGCTCGCTCCAGATGTTGTTGCTGGTGTAGCCCACCGAGATGCTGCGCAGCGGGGTGTCGGTCGGTTTCTTGGTGACGTAGTTGAGCACGCCGCCCGGCGAACCGAAGCCATACATGAAGCCGGCCGAGCCCTTGAGCAGGTCGATGCGCTCGAAGTGATCGTAGGGCAGCGTGATGCCATAGCCGAGGAAGGGCTTGCCATCGATCCGGAAGGAATTCTGCCAGTCTGCCGGCAGGCCACGAATGGTGATGTAGGACGCCCAGGCGCTGTAGCCGGCGCTGTTGTCGCTGACCGAAGCCTCGTTGTAGAACAGGTCGCCCAGCTTGTTGAGCTGCTTGTCGGCGATGTCCGCGGCGGTGATGCTGGTGACGGAAAAGGGCGTGTCCAGCAGCGAACGCGATCCCAGTGCACCGGCGCTGGTCTGGCTCTGCAGGTGCTGCGTGCCCTCGCCTGCGCCGCCGGCCGAGACCGTCACGGTCGGTAACTGGCCGCTGCCACTGGCGGTCGCAGCAGCATCAACAGCGCCCGTTTGCGCCGACTGTGCAAACGCCAGCGCGGGGCAGCCGGCCAGGGCCATGCTGATGAAGACCGGGCGCAAGGCACGAGACATGACGCAGGGACGCGCCCGCAGGGAAGACTGGAGCAAGGATTTCCTCTTCATATTCATTTTAATTAATGCGAACGATAATGGTTCTTATTTATTTTATGAAATATGACAAAAAAAGGAAACCTTCCTTACAAAGTTTCTGGCTCACACGGCGATGACCTCGAAAAGATTCGAGTTAGCACTACAAAAATTACTGAATGTGCTTGATCTCTCGCCGCCTATGCACAACAGCCGGACTGCTGGCCTTATCTTCCTGCTTTTCTTTCCGCGAAGGGAGCGCACATGTCCAGGGCCATCATCCGTCTCGACGATCCCACCTCGCACGGCGGCGTTGTGCAGGAAGGGTTTGACAATGTGAAGTTGTATGGCAAGGCCATGGCCGGTGTCGGCCATCGCGGCTACTGCCCGCAATGCCAATGTGAATTTCTCATCCTGGCAGGTGAAGAAACCTACGAATACCTGGGACGCCAGGTCGCCGTGGAAGGGATGATGACCTCGTGTGGCGCGGTGCTCATCGCTACCCAATATCTGGCCAAAATTGCCGCCACGCCGAAGAAAGACTGATCCATGCGCAACAACGGCCCGCTCACATCAAGGCGAGCAGGCCGTCCGTGGCGCGCCAATGCAGGCAAGGCAGAGCCTGAAGCGCCCTGCCCCGTGCCATCGCATCAAGCGCTGGCGATCTTCCTTAGGATCTCCTGCAACTGGTCGATATCGTAGGGCTTGGGCAGCGAGTGCGAGGCAAAGCCGACGTTGCGCGCCACCATGGCACCATAGCCGGAAGCGAAGATCACTGACATCTCCGGGAAACGTTCCAGCGCACTCTTGGCCAGATCCACCCCGGACATGCCAGGCAGGTTGACGTCGGTAAAGAGCACATCGAAACTCTGCTCACCCAGCGCCTGCTGGGCGTCCTCGGCACTGATCACGCCGCGCGCCTGGTGGCCCAGCGTCTCCAGCAGTTCACACACCAGTTGCTGGGAATCGACGTTGTCTTCCACCACCAGTAAACGCAATCCGCTGGCGGACTCCGGTGTTTGCTCAGGCGTCGCGGCCACCGTCGCGGCGCTGCCGCGGGTAGCGGCAGCCTGATCGAAGTGCGCATCCTGGCCTTCCGGTAACCGCAGGTGATCTCCCACCGGCAGGACATGGAGGGTGGCGCTGGCGTTGGCCTGGTCGCGCTCGCGCGTGAGCTGGGCCAGTTCGATACGATGCGCCCGGTTGGACAGCATCTGCCGGATGCGCTGTGCCAGCTGATTGATGCGATAGGGCTTGGAGAGCAGTTCCACGCCCGCATCCAAGCGCCCTTCATGCACGATGGCGTCGCGTGGGTAGCCGGAGGTGAACAGGATCTCGATGTCCGGCAACAAGGCCCGCGCCTGGCGCGCCAGTTCGGTCACCGGCACGCTGCCGGGCATGACCACATCGGTAAACATCATGTCCACCGCCATCCCGCTTTGCAGGATGGCCAGCGCCTGCTCGCCATGGTCGGCCTTGAGCACCCGGTAGCCCAGCGAAGAGAGGGTGTCGATCACCGTCAATTGCAGGTTGGCGTCGTCTTCCACCACCAGGATGGTTTCATCGCCGCCACCCACGTCCATGTCGCGACTATCGTCGATGAGCACCTCATCTTCCACGCAGCGCGGGAAGTAGATGCGGATCGTGGTGCCCTTGCCCGGTTCACTGTGCAGGCTGATGTGGCCCTTGCTCTGCTTGACGAAACCATAGGCCATCGACAGTCCCAGTCCGGTGCCCTCGCCTTCGCGCTTGGTGGTGAAGAAGGGTTCGAAGGCGCGTTCCCGCACCTCGGGAGACATGCCGGCACCATTATCTGAAATCTGCAATTGCACGTAGTCGCCGGGAGCCAGGTCGGCCTGCGACAGGAAAGCCGGATCGCTCAACTGTACATTGTCGATCTGCAGTGTCAGCCGGCCACCGTTGGGCATGGCATCGCGCGCATTGATGGCGGTGTTGATGATGAGGTTTTCGACCTGGTTGGGGTCGAGCATACTGTTCCACAGGTCTTGCGTGATGACCGTGGAAATCTCGATATTTTCCCCGACCGCGCGGTGCAGCAGGTCATCCATGTTCTGCACCACGCGCTCCAGGTTGATGCTGCGCGGTTGCAGCGGCTGGCGGCGCGCGAAGGCCAGCAATTGCGACGACAACTTGGCGCCGCGATCGACCGCGCCAATGGCGGTGCGCACGCGCTGCCGGCTGCGCTCATCCAGGCGCGGCTCGGTCTGCAACAATTGCAGGTTGCCGCCAATGATCTGCAAGACATTGTTGAAGTCATGCGCCACCCCGCCGGTCAGTTGCCCCACCGCTTCCATCTTCTGCATCTGGCGCAGCGCCGCTTCGGCCCGGGTACGCTCCAGGATTTCCTCGACCACGCGCTGCTCCAGCGTATCGTTGAGCTCGCGCAGGGCGTCTTCGGCGCGGCGCCGTTCGGTGATGTCGGTGGACACCGCGATCATGGCCTGCGGCCGGCCTTGGTCATCGACGATACGGCTGATGTCGCTGGAGACCCAGAAGGAGCTGCCGTCCGGGCGCAGGTAGCGCTTTTCGAGGGTGAAGGAACTGCCGTGTTCGATGCAGCGATTGAACAGGCTCATGTTCATCGGCACATCATCGGGATGGGTGACGTCGGCCAGGGTCATCTGCAGCATCTCGGCTTCGGTGCGACCCAACATGCGGCACAGCGCCTGGTTGACGCGCATGTAGCGGCCTTTCAGATCCAGTTCCGAGAAGCACACTGAGGCCTGGTTGAAGATCGCGGTCAGGCGATTCTCGCTCCAGGACAGGGCCTGCATTCCGCGCCGCCGTTCGGTCAGGTCGATGAAGGTGCATAGTGCCCCTTGCAACTGCCCGTCCTGCCACACCGGATGGGCCTGGTATTGCACCGGGAAGCTGCTGCCATCGAGGCGCCTGAAGTCTTCGCTGTCGACCTGGGCGCTGATCCCTTCGCGCGCCGCCTTGAGCACCGCGCATTCATTGCGTGCCACCGGCTGGACCACCTCGCCGATGAAGCGTCCCAGCACGTCCTTTTCGCTGGCATAGCCCAGCAATTGCAGAAAGGCGGCATTGCACAGCGTCAGCAAGCCATCGCGGTCAATGGAAAAGAAACCTTGATCGGTGGAGTCCAGCAATTGCCGCACGAAGGCATTGTTGGCACGCACGCTGGCCTCGGAGGCGGCCAGCGCCGCATCCAGGCCGGTGGTGCGCGTAAAGCTGCACAGCACGCCGGCTACGCCATCGCGTTCGCCCTGTGCCTGGTGCCACACCGGCAGGCAGGACAAATCCCACTGGCTGGCGACCCCGACGGCCTGGGCCTCATCATGGAACAAGGATAGACGCCTCAATTGTTGCGGCTGGCCATCGAAGGCGAAGTCGATGGCCTCCTGGCAGGGACGGGCCGCGCCGGCAAACAGTGCCGAACCTCTCAGGGCCGCGCCGAAAGCGGCCGGATGGGCCGCGCCGATACAGGCGGCAAAGGCATCGTTGTAGAGCATCTGACGCGACGGTCCCCACACCAGCAGGCTGGGCAAGGGTGAATGCAGCACGATATTGAGCGTAGTGCGCAGGGTCGGCGACCATTGCGCCAAAGGCCCCAGGGGGCTGCTCGCCCAATCGGTTGCCAGGACCATCTGCGCGGCCAGGCCCGCGCCGCGCAACCAAGAAATTTCTGCCATGTCGTGAAACTTACCTTTAAGCCTAGCTGTGACGGTGAGCACCGGGGTCGGTCTGGCAGGCCGTCGCCATGCACCATCTTGCCCCTGCCGGTCCCTTCATTGTTGTTCGTATCCGCTCGGCGCAGGCTGCATCGGTCAACTGTCGCCGGCCAGCCTGCCGCGTGCCGCAGACGATTATACGGGAAGCCGCCGCGAGGTCCGGCCCCGGTCCCAGCCGGCGAAAAACCACCGATCAAGCGCAAAGCCAGGCCAGGCAGGCGAATGCCGCGACTTCCTGTTTTCCTACATAAAATCGCGCCATGCGCCTACATCCCGTAGCGCTTTGTGCCAGCGATGAAATGAACGTATCGGACTCAACCGGCTTTCTTTTTCTGAGCCCGCTCTTCGCGCAGCAAACGGTTCAGTTCCGCCAGTTCCTGCACCGCCTCCTGGGTCAGGATCACCGGTTCGTTGGGCCGGTAGGCACGGCCACCCAGGCGGCCATTCATGCCGATATAGGCGCGCGCGCAACGGCGCCGATAGGCCAGGATATCTTGCTCGCCATGCAGGGGCTGGCCGGCCGAGTCCTGTCCGGGGGCGGCGAAGCTGACCAGCGCTTCGGCCTCGGGTTCGCCCGCGCCGCTGGCCTGGCTGGAGATGTGGTTACGGTAGGCGGTCCAGTCGCCCTGCGGGATGGCGATGCTGGGATCGTAAGGATGGGTGGAATCAGGCTTTTCCATGAGGCTACCCTGCTCAAAGATGCGACGCCGACAACGTGCGCCGGGCTGGTTGCAACGTAAGCTTTTCCTGGCTGGCCGGCAGCGTTGCCGCCGGACCGATACTGCAATCGATCTTTACCCTTTTCTTCACCGACAGCATGATGTGCTTGGCTCCCTGGTCTGTCCCTGGGCACTGCGCTGTCTAAACCTTCATATGACACTCATTTTAGCCGGGTCCAGCCAAACTGGAAGAGCGCACATGACAGCACCGTACCGGGTTCTTTTCCCGTAGGGCATCGTCGGGCTATGTCCGCCCGCGTGCCACCTTGTTTCTGCGAGTTTTCTAAGAGTTTTGCCGATCTTAAAACCAAGCATGGATGAGCCCTATCGGACGGATCCCGATTGACTTGTAGGACAAAACGGAAATTTCCAATGCCAGGCGAGACAATGCGGATCGTCAATGTGCAGCGTGCAGTAATTAATTATTGCTGCGCCTGCACCGGATTGACGATGACGCCTATAATTGGAATTTCTCAAGGACCAAGACCGGCATCTACCCAGTTGCGGCAGCCTCCACGCTGCTGCCACGGAAATTGCGGCGTTTCCGTCAGATGCCATCGGTTTCGAGCCCCCCCTCCAACTTGTCGCCGCAGCCCATCGCGATGACAATTCGACGCTCTGTTTCGGCAGGCCTCGGGAAAGTAGTGCATGAGCAACCCGTACCACGCAAGCCGCAAGCGCACCGTCGATCTGAGCAATTGTGACCAGGAACCGATCCACATCCCCGGCTCCATCCAGAACCACGGTGCCTTGTTGTGCTTCACCCCCGAGGGCGAACTGGCCACCCGCAGCGCCAATGCCGGCAGCTTGCTGGCCCCGTTGCCCGAGATCGGCCAGGCGCTGGGCGAGTTCCACCCTCAACCGGCGACACGTGCGCTGATCCAGGCTGCCCTGGCCGAAACACAAGGCTACGTGGAGGCGCACATGATTACCCTCGACAGCGGCACCTTCGACTTGGTCACGCACAAATCGGAAGGCGTCCTGAT